>CAYGSQ010000082.1:9379-10359 GCA_964352435.1 uncultured Gammaproteobacteria bacterium
CGGTAAGCGTTGCTCCGACACCGGCACGGGCGGCGGCGACCCCCCCGCCGTCGCCCGACGAGCGATTGCTGTCACTGCCCGAATACGAAAACCTGCTGGTCGAAGGTCGCATCAATCTGCCCAATTTGAAAATGGACATGCACGTTTATAACCGCACTCCGGCAAAACGATTCGTGTTTATTAACTTCAAGAAGTATCGCGAAGGCGACACGCTGGACAAAAAAACCAAGATCGAGGAAATCACTCCCCGGGGCGTCGTCATGAACCATGGTGGCGAACGTTTCCTCCTGGGCACCAATTGATGGGCACCTACCGGCGACCGCCTTGCGGTGAAGCGCTTGGCTGATCAATACGGCATTGCCTATCTTGACGGTCGCCGCATTCGGCGCGGCTTGCGCGCAGGCGCACGGCATCTTATCGCCGCGCAGGAGCACCTGAACAAGATCAACGTTTACCCGGTGCCCGACGGTGACACCGGTACCAATCTTGCGTTGACCTTCGGCGCAGTACACAACGTGATTACCGAAAACCCGTCGCGGGATGCCGGGCAGGTGCTGACCGATATTGCGGATGCCGCGCTCGACGGCGCACGCGGTAACTCAGGCGCCATTCTGGCGCAGTTTCTGCAAGGCATGAGTGACTCGGTCAGCGGACTCGCGCGCATTTCCGTGGCTCAGTTCGCCACCGCGATCGATGCTGGCGAACAATACGCCCGCGACGCACTGGCCACACCGGTCGAGGGCACGGTGCTCACCGTGATGCGCGACTTTGCACAACGCATCAGCGAACTGTCCGGAAGCGGCGCCAAGGACTTTGTCATTGTGCTGCAGCAGGGTTTGCACAGTGCCAGTCGATCGCTGGCGCGTACGCCGCAGCAGCTCGAAGCCTTACGCAAGGCAGGTGTAGTCGATGCGGGCGCCGAGGGTTTCGTGCGTCTACTCAGCGGCATCTGCTACTTTATAGAAGGCGGAGATCTGGAC
>CAYGSQ010000083.1:0-10357 GCA_964352435.1 uncultured Gammaproteobacteria bacterium
GGCGGCGACAAGTGCCAGGCACCAAACAGTATTGTTCATAGTAAAAATCCTCTTCATCAAAACGACGGTGGCGTCGGTTCTGTGGCTGCAGGCGGGCTGCCTGGCCTCGGAATTTACTCTAGACCTATGGTATCGTTTTTCAATATGATTTTGAAAAGTATTAAAAAACGATACTTAGCTATAGCACGGGACGGGACGATCATGAGTCAGACCACGCAGTTACTGGATACCCTCAAGCGTTGTTTGCGCGCCAAGGAGCTCAACTATCAGGATGTGGCCGACGCGCTTGGGCTCAGCGAATCAAGCGTTAAGCGCCTGTTCTCGCAGCAGACGTTTTCCTTGCAGCGCCTCGAGGACGTGTGCCGTTTTCTCGATATGTCCATTTACGACCTGGCGCGGCTAACGGCGACGCGCGACGATCAGCGCCGCGATACGCTGAGCGAAGAACAGGAACGAGCGCTCGCCGACGACCCGGTGTTGATGTCGTATTTCTATCTGCTTCTCGTGGGCTGGCGGGCGGCGCGCATCGGTCGCAGGCTCAATCTGAACAATGCGGGGCAAAACCGTTACCTGACGCGGCTTGATCGGCTCAAACTCATTGAGCTTATGCCGCGAAATCGGGTGCGTCTGCTGACCGATAGCCGCATTCGCTGGAATCCGCGCGGACCGGTACGGCGGCGCTATGAACACGACGTCAAACTGGAATTTGTCAGTCATGAGTTTGCGTCCCAGCACGACACGATCAAGCTTGAGTCCAGTGAGCTGTCTGACGCGTCGATTAAAGTCCTGCAACGGCGCATTGACCGCTTCGCCGAAGAGTTTGCAGAGCTGACCGAGATCGATCGCAGCTTACCGGCGGACCAAAAACGGGGCTTCGGTATTCTAATTGGTGCCAGACCGTGGACCTTCTGGAATATCGTCGATCGAATGATAGCGCCGGCCGCGAAAGCGAAATAGTGCGTCGCTAGGGAGTGGCGGGTGTACCGTCATATTCGCAGTACGAACTGTCCTGTATAAGAAAGTGTTTTTCGCCAAAGCGCCGGACCAGGCTATGAAAGCGATTGGCCGTCGATTCGCATTGGCGTCGTGACTCAACGGAATCGGAAAAAAGCTCAAACGTTTTTTTCAACATGCCCTCTGCGGGCTCCGGGCAGGTCGTGAGCATGTTACGCAAGAACTCCTCGTCGCAGTCGTTGCGAGCATGACCATAGCTGCGATGACCGTGGCGATAGCAGTAGTCGTGCTGCACGCAGGCATCGTGAAAGGCGTCTTTATAATGGGCATCGCTTTCGCTCGCCAGGACCACGAGCAGCGGTACTGAGCAGCCCAGGGGTTTGTTGCCACCGCAAGGTGACGGCGGCTCTTCCCAGGCGCGCTTTTGCATGGTCGCAATGTCGTTCAGTGCGATGCTGTGTTCGCCGCCAACCAGTGCATCGGGACGCACTTCGGCCACGGTCATCTCAATGACCGTGCCGTCATGCAAAGTCACCAGTACGAAATCACCCGGCGCGAGCGCCAGTTGCACAAACTCAGGTAGTGGACGGACGGTGTGCATCGGCGTGCACGCCACGAAGGTGGTCAGCAGGCACGCCGTCGCAACACGCAGGAACATTGTCAGGTTTGCTCGCGTAACACCGAAAGTTCATCGGCAACCGCATTTCTCGAGCGCGTCCCGCGTGCGAACACTTTGTAGAACGCGGGCACGATGTACAGCGTCATCAGCGCGCTGAGCAACACGCCAAAGAACATGACGATGCCCAGATTCTGCCGGCTGACCGATCCCGCGCCGCTGGCGAGCATCAGGGGAATGGCGCCCGCGGACGTTGAGATCGTCGTCATGAGAACCGGGCGCAGTCGAATGCGCGCGCCTTCAACAATGGACTTTTCGAAATCGACACCGCTCTCGCGCATCTGATTGATGAACTCGACGATCAAGATACCGTTTTTTGTCGCAATGCCGATCAGAATGATCATGCCAATCTGACTGAAAATATTGAACGGGGTGTCCGAGAGATAAAGTCCGAGCAGGCCGCCCGCAACCGCCAGCGGTACGGCCACCATAATGATGATCGGGTGAATGAAACTCTCAAACTGCGCTGCCAGCACCAAAAACACCACAAGCAGCGCAATGCCAAACGTGAACACGATGCCGCCGCTGGCTTCCTTGTATTCGAGCGACTCGCCCGCGAAGTCGAGCTGCGCTGCGGCCGGTAACTCGTCACGCACGAGGTCCTCGAAGAACGCAAGCGCTTCGGGCAGCGAATATTCGCCCATCAAATTGGCACTGATGGTCACCGAGCGCAGACGATTGAAACGGTTGAGTTGGCTGGCGCCAGACCGCTCCTCAATGCTGACCAGATTGGACAATGGCAGCAGCTGACCCGATGACGTGGAGCGGACGAAGATGTTCTGCAAGTCATCAGTGGTGCGTCGCTGCTGTGACTCCGCCTGCATGATGATCTCGTATTCTTCGCCGTCGACCACGTAGGTGGCAACGCTTTTCTCCGCCATCATGGATTCGAGTGTGGTGCCAATCGCCTGCACAGAGACGCCCAGCGCGGCCGCCCGCTGGCGGTCCACGTTGATCGATATTTGCGGTTGCGTGTCGTCGAGGTTTGATTGCACGCGTCCAAGCCCCGGGTTCTGCGCGGCTCGGTCAAGCAAGATGTCGCGCCATTGTGCGAGCTCTGCGTAATTGGTGCCGCCTAACACGATCTGCACCGGTTGGCCGCCACCACCGCGCGACAGCCCCGAGCGAATGACGCTAAACGCGCTCAGGCCTGGTATCTCATTCCATTTTGCGGTCAGGTCGCGCCGGATGTTTTCGGTTATTTGGTCTGGCGCGCGATTGGGGTCAAGCGTTACCACGACCACCGCGCTGTTTTCACCGCGACCACCAAATCGGGAATGCGAATCAGGCCGCGCTGCATGACACCCGAATCGACATAGGGCTGCATCGGTGCTTCGATCTCATCCACAAACGCAGCCATACGCTCGAAGCTGGAACCTTCAGCGGCACGAAAGCTGGCAAAAAATGTGCCCTGGTCTTCAAGCGGTGCGTATTCCTGATCGACATTGTTGTACAGGAACCAGCTGGCTCCGACGACGAGAAGCGTAACCAGGATGGCGGCTGAAGGTACACGCAGCGACGCGGTGAGTGTGCGGGCGTACAGAGCATTGAGCCGTTCAAATCCGCGATCGATCGCCGCCATAATCGGACGTTTTTTGTCTTTGCGCTTGAACAGCTTGGAGCACAGCATGGGCGTTAGCGTGAGCGCGACTATGGTCGAGAAGATCATGGCCGCCGATACCGTCACCGCCAGCTCGCCAAACAATTGGCCCAGATTGTCTTTCAGGAAAATGATGGGGGTGAACACCGCGACCAGCACCAGCGTCGTGGCAATTACGGCGAAGCCAACTTGTCGTGTGCCTTTGTACGCAGCGAGCAGCGGCGGTTCATTTTTCTGCTCCATACGTCGGTGAATATTTTCAACCACCACGATGGCATCGTCGACCACAAGACCAATGCACAGAACCAGCGCGAGGAGGGTAATCAGATTGATCGAGTAGCCAAACGCAGAGATAGCCATGAAAGAGGCGGTCAAGCAGATGGGTATGGTGAGCGCCGGAATCAGCGTGGCTCGAATGGAGCCAAGGAAAAAAAGTAACACGGCGCTGACCAGCATCGTGGTCGCGACAATGGTCAGAAATACAGAGCGAATTGCGGCGCGAATATAGATGGAGTCGTCCGCGCTTGGAATGAGCGCCATGTCGCCGGGCAAGTCTTCGTTAACGGCTTTGACCGTTTCCTTGACCGCAGCCAGTACGTCGACCGTATTGGCGGTAGATTGTTTGACCACGCCCAGAGCAATCATGTTGGCCCCATTGGCCCGGAACACATTGCGAATGTTCTCCGGGGCGCGCTCGATGCGTGCGACCTCGCCGAGACGGACCAGATAGCCGTCATCGCCGCGCGCGACGACCAGCCGGCGAAAGTCTTCTTCAGTTTCATAGCCGCGCGCCAAACGCACCTGTCGTTGCCGTGTACTGGTCTCAAGGGTGCCGGCGGGCAGCTCGACATTTTGTCGCCGCAGTGCGTCCTCGACGTCCTGTACCGTGAGATTGCGCGCGGCCAGCGCGACGCGGTCGAGCCATACCCGCATGGACGGACGTCCGGAGCCAAAAACATCGATGCGCGATACGCCGGAAATAACGTTGAAGCGGTCGGCGATAAAGCGCTCGGCATAATCGTTGAGTGCCATGGGCGTGAGCAAACCGTCACTGGTCAAACTCAGGTACATGATCGGACGCGCGTCGGAGTCTTGTTTCGAGATAGACGGCAGATCAACCCCGTCCGGTAGCGCGCGCGCCACCCGGCTCACGCGATCGCGCACGTCGTTGGCGGCCTGGTCAAGATCGACGTCGAGATTGAACTCGATACTGATGCGCGAGCTGCCGTCCTGGCTGCGCGAGGTCATCGTGCGGATACCCTCGATGCCGGCAATCTGTTTTTCCAGCAACTGTGTAATGCGTGTTTCGACAATATTGGCCGACGCGCCTGCATAGTTTGTGCTGATCGAAATAATGGGCGGAACGATGTCCGGATATTCGCGTGTTGTCAGTGACTGGAAAGCCAGAATGCCAAACGCGATCAGCAGCAAACTGACGACGGTGGCAAAAACTGGGCGCTTTACCGATGTATCTGACAACCACATAATCAGGCGCCGACCGAATCGCGCACAACCACCTGCGCACCCGGGCGCAGGCGCACCAGGCCGAGCACGGCAACGCGCTCGCCCTGCTCGAGGCCGTCGAGGATCTCAATCATGCCGTCCAGTCGTTGCCCGGTTTTCACTGTGCGTCGTTCCGCCACGTTGTCACTGCTAATGACGTAGACATAGGCGTCAAGGTTGTCCGGAATAACGGAGCTTTCCGGGACCGCAAGCGTCGTCCGCTCAGCTGTTTTCAGGGAGACGGTCATGAGCATACCCGGGCGCAGCGCGCCCGTCTCGTTGGGGAGCAGAGCGCGGACCGTTACAGAGCGCGTTATTTCGTCCACCCGCGAATCGATACCCGCGACCGTGCCGGTGAAGGAGTTGTCGCGATAAGCGGGACTGAATGCCGACACATTGTCGCCGATATCGACGGCGCCGAGAAAAACTTCCGGCACACTGAAGTCGAGCTTGAGCGTCGACACATCGTCGAGTGTGGTGATGGTTGTACCCGGCGTAACCAGCGTACCGGGACTGACTTCGCGAAAACCGAGCACGCCGGCAAACGGTGCGCGTATTACGCGGTCCCGCAGCCGCGCTACGATGCCCTCGAGGCGGGCGTTGGCGATGGAATATCGGGCGCGTGTTTCATCGACTTGCGATGCGGCCACAGTGTTTTGCCCGGCCAGATCTTCCAGACGTTTGAGTTGCGCCCGGGCCTCGTCGCGATCTGCTTTTGCTTCGGCCAGCTGCGCCGCCTGCTCATCGTTCGTGAGTTCGACCAAAAGCGCGCCTTTCTCAACGCGTGCGCCGTCTTCAAAATTTATGCGCGAAATCTTGTCGGTCACTTTGGCGGTGACGATTACCGACTCGTTCGCGCGGGTGGTGCCAATTGCCTCCACCCGGTCCGCGAATGCGAAGGGAGTGGCCGTGGCGACGGTTACGGGCACGGATTGCGCAGGTCCACGACCACGCGAACCGGCTTCCATCGCCGGCGCGCCTGTGTCGCGTTGCAAAGTGGTGTAGTACACGCCCGCGCCAGCCGCGCCAAGAACCAACAAAATTACCAGTAGTTTCATAAATCCAATTTCGATGTGTGCCGGGTTTAGCCCGCTGATTATGCGCCATCGGCACGTAAAAAGCGGCATTGAAAGCGGAATTTACAGGGGCTTCGGCGCACTGTCGTGTATCGATATGTAACGACCCCCTGCACAGGGATGGCTGTGGGCCTTGGACTCAGGCGTTCTTTACCGCAGCGGCAATGCGTCGACGCAGGCTCGCGTCCGGCATTGGTCCGTTCAGGGCCGCCATGTTTTGCGTCATGTGATCGACCCGGCTGGTGGCCGGAATGGCGCAGGTAACGGCCGGGTGCGCGATGACAAATTTCAGGCATAGCTGCGCCCAGCTATCGCACTCAAGCTCCCGTGCAAATGCCGGCAGCGGCTTACGGGCCAGCCGGCGCAATAGTCGGCCACCGTCGAATGGGCGATTAATGATGACCCCTTTGCCGTGCTCAAGCGCCGCCGGCAAAAGCTGCTGCTCCGCGTCGCGGTGGGTGACATTGTACGTGAATTGTACTGTGTCGAAATCCGGTTGCGTTTGGATGACGCGCAGCATGTCACGGTGACGCCGACCGTGCGAGGTCGTGATGCCCAGATAGCGCACGCGCTGTTCCTCGCGCAGAGCCACCGCTCGCATCCCCGCCGACCCCGACGCGGGCAGGGCCGCCGCCGCCGCAAGCGCTGCAGCGTTGCGCAAGACACAGCGACGTGAAAGGAGCGGCTTGGCCATGTCCAGATGATACCTGTGGGCTCGGCCTGCGGTCGTGAGCTTGGTCCGACGAGGCCCTCGTTTCATCGCAAATAGCGCGCCCGGCGCACCCGCAGCCGTGCATGATATTAGACATAATCGTCACCCATTGCGGCCAACAGCGTTCGCGCCATAAGGGCCTGCCTAGGGGCAGGCGGCACGGGCGCTTTGTCGCAGCGCAGCGCAGCTTGCATAGCCCTTTGGACACGACTATCTTTTCCAATCAGCAACTTCCATATTCACTGTACGCGGCCCAATTGAGGGATTGACCGCGCTCTTCAATACATAGGATTCGGCTCATGACTAAAACAAAAGGCCTGCGTTGGTGCACACTGGCGCTTCTCCTTACCGCATTTTCTGCGCACGCGCAGGATGTGTTTGACACCGACGGGGACGGTGTCGATGACAACAACGATAACTGCACGTTGACCGCGAACCCGGACCAGATGGACTCGGACGGCGATTTCAACGGCAACATGTGTGACGCTGACTTCAACAACGACCTCGTCGTGAACGTTGAAGACCTCGGTATCATGCGGCTTAACTTTTTTACCGATAGCCCAATCACAGACATCAACGCTGATGGTGTCACCAACTTCGTCGATCTTGGCATGCTGAAAGGCATGTTCTTTTCCGTGCCGGGCCCGACGGGTACCGACCCGAATCAGCCGCCTTGTACGTGTTACTTCTCGAACGACTGTCCGAGCGGCACCTTTTGCGACTACGGTCCAGGTTCGTTCTCAACCGAAGACATTTGCGTGTGGCGCGACATCAAGCCAGACGGCACGGTTGGTGCAGGCTGCTCGATCGAGTCAGACCTGACGACCGGCTCCTGGACGCCAGACATCTGTGACGGCGTCTGCAACGCAGCGGTCAATGGCTCAACGATCGGTCTTGAAGATCGCAGCATGGTCACCGAAGCGATCCAGGCTTGGGGCGACGCGATGCTTGATCCTTCAGAAGCAGGCGGTGGCCCGGTCGATCCGACCCTGGCATCGCGCGCACTGGCGCTCAACTTCTCGGTGCAGGACGTTGCACTGGTGGTGGGTCGTCAGACGGCCGATGCATTGGCAATGGCCGCAGGCGAGCCTTTCCACAATTACTTCTGTCATTACGAAGGTCATCCGGAAGATGACAACCCACCGGTTGTGAACCTGGCGGGTGATACTTGCCGCGTGGCCGCAGGTCGCATCACGATCAGTGCACTGGTTGCCGAAATCAAGGCACCGGGTGCTGCGGTTGCCATCATGCAAGACATCGTAAATGTGTGCCCAACCACCTGGCAGCAGATGTTTGGTACGCAGTGTGATGCGGGCCCGGGTGCCTTGGCTTGCGCAACGCAGTTCATTGCGGCTCAGGCTCACTTCCTGCGCACGCCGCCAGTGGCCAATCTTGACGCACCGGATGCCGTCGAGTTGCTGCTCAACGCTCAGCGCTAAGCGCGAAGGCTTGATACGACAAGGGCGCCCTATGCGGCGCCCTTGTTTTGATCAGGCGGGTTCACATTCGAATCCAATGATGGCGCTGTGCGAATTTGCTTCGTACGGCGCTTTTTTTGAACAGCAAAACAAGAACAAAACACGGGACAGCACTGTGCGCTCACTTTCAATATTACTGGCTTGCGGACTACTTGCCTGTGCGTCTGCGCATGCATCACCGATCGTGATGACTGATCAAACTGCCGCGGCGGGTCTCGATTTTGTTCACGCCTACACGAATGATCATCAGTCGGGTCCGATGTCGGGTGGTGGCGCGGTCGGCGATTTCAACAACGACGGTTACCCCGACATTTTTGCGTTGGGTAGTGGTGGTCGCGCCGATGCGCTGTACATCAATCAGCGCAACGGCACATTCGTGGATCAGTCAGAGCAATGGGGATTGGACGAGTTGCATCGCGGCGTAGGTGCGACAGTTGCAGATTATGACGGCGACGGGGACGACGACATCTATGTCACAAGCTTTGGCGCCATGACCGAGAATGCCGGCATGGGTCGGCACCGGCTGTACCGCAACGATGGCGGTGTGTTTACCGATGTAGCGCAAGAAGCGGGCGTTGCAACCAGTAGCACCACTCATCCCGACGGCTATGGCGCCACGTTCGGCGACTATGATCTGGACGGCGACCTGGATTTGTTTGTCGGGGCGTGGCACAACGCGCGTTTTGTGGGCTCACGCCTGTTCCGCAATGACGGTGACGGCCGCTTTTCAGATGCCACGCGCGAATCGGGAATTTTGCAGGGTCCCACCAGGGCGTTCGGCGTTATTTTTGCTGACATGGACGGTGACCGCTTCCCGGAGATGCTGGTGGCCGGCGATTTTGGAACGACTCGCTACTATCGCAATAATCGCGACGCTACCTTCGATGAGCTGGACCCGGGCTCAGGCTTGATGATCAAGCCCGAACCGGGCAGCTGGACAACGCCCAAAGCTCACAACGCCATGGGCACCGCCGTAGGCGACTTTAATCGCGACGGGCAACTGGATTGGTTTATTACCGCCATCTGGCCGACGGCGGCACTGGCCAACGACTTTTGGGGTAACGGCCTTTACCTGAACCACGGCGATCATATTTTTACCGAAGTTGCCGAAAATGCGGGCGTGCATGACGGCGGTTGGGGCTGGGGTACCGAGGCGGTCGATTTTGATAACGACGGCTGGACCGATCTGGCAATGACCAACGGCTGGCCGTTTACCGATCCGGTCAGCGGGGCCAGCTTTGATGGCGAGCGTTCCTATCTGTGGCGCAACCGTGGCGATCTGTCGTTTGAAGACGTCGGCCCTGCGGCCGGTTTCATGGGCGCAGCGGAAGGGCGCACGATGTTGACGCTGGACTATGACCTCGACGGCGATCTTGATATTGCGGTTTTGGGCAATCAGTCGGCACTGCAGCTGCATCGCAATGACCTGATCATGAAAGAGCCGCCGGTCGACGCACACTGGTTACAGGTGATACTCGATACCTCGTCAGACGCGTCGCTCGCGCCGCACGGTCTTGGCGCGCGGGTGACGGTGATCGCCCAAGACATCAAGTCGACCATTCAGGTTACCAGTGGTGGCACCTATCTTGGCCAAAGCGAACGTGTGGCGCACTTTGGTCTGGGGCGTGCGACATTGATCAAAAAGCTGTTGGTCGAGTGGCCAGACGGTCGTCGCACACGACTCGATTTGTTGCCAGCCGATCAACGGATTACGATTCGTCCGCCGCTAACGCGGTCGGATCGCGCCATTCCAGTTTCTCGAGGCCGACTCCGCTTGCCTTAAGGTTGATGGCCATCGCGCGTCCAGGGCGCGCCACGTCAAGGCCGCAAACTTCGGCAGCGTGCCGGGTTGAGCCACGGCCAAATACGGCGTGACCTGCGTTACAATGTGCGCACATGAAACACGGCACAATAGCGCTACTATTCTCGTCCGTTCTGCTGAGCGGCTGCGTTTCCGTTACACCGGACACGCTGCCAGATCCGCTTGCCGCGGGTTGGGCCGGGCAGCCGGTTTGCGAGCAACTCCATCGCGACGACAAGCAACGCGTATTGCGCTGTGCGTTTGCGCCCGGCGTCGGACATGAACGTCATTTTCACGCCGCGCATTTCGGCTACGCATTGAGCGGCGGCCGCATGCGCCTGGTGGATGCGCGTGGTGAGCGCACGGTCGAGCTCGCAACGGGTAGTCATTTTTCAAGCGCCGGGGTGGCGTGGCATGAAGTACTGAACGTGGGCGATACGCCGGTGGTCTATCTGATTATTGAGCCGCTAGCCTGCATTATTCATGAACCGTCGCAATGAGGGTGCCAGGCGGTGCATCGGCGCCCGCAGTCGATGGTTCATGAATAATGCAGGCTA
>CAYGSQ010000084.1:0-8049 GCA_964352435.1 uncultured Gammaproteobacteria bacterium
TCGCCGATGAGTTCATCGGTAACCCGCAAGTAACGGTTGTCGGCGGTGCGCGCCTTGCGTCCGCTTTGCTCGGCAAAAAGCGACAAGACTTTGGCCCGCACCAACGCGCGATAGACCATGTAAAAACGCAACATCGGCACGCCCGCGTAGTCACCGCATTTCTCGAGGTAGGCACTGAGGAACTCAAAACCAGACGCTGGCTCGCCTCTAGCCATGAGGTCCATCGTTGTCATTGCTACCTCATCAAGCGTATCGATGCAGCGCAATGCCGGATTGAACTCCAGCGCATCGAATGGTTGCAGCACACCGCCCACACGCACAATGTTCTCAAGATGCAAATCGCCGTGACCTGCACGGATGAAGCCGTTTTTTCTTCTTTTTGCAAACGCACAATCCAGCTCGGCCAACTGATGTGTCGTCCAGCGACGGTAGCGACGAAAACGTGCACCACCGGTTACGAATGGCTCGAGTTCGTCCAGATTGTCAAGTGCATGCCGTCTTATCGACGTTGTTCCACCGTACTGCTTGGTTTCTGTCGCACGTAGCAAGTCGCTCTGATAGTTACATATCCTGACGGCAAGCCGCTTTAAGTCATCCACGCTTAGTTGGCCGATTTCCAACTGCTTGTCCATGCGGGCCTGCGTTTCGAACCGGCGCATTTTAACCGCGTATTCAAACGCCGGCGTATGCTCGAATACCGGTACCGATGGTGTACCACCAATCGGCACGACTCCCAGATAGATGCCTTCGGAGAACTGACCATTTATGCGTATCTCTTCCTCACAAAAATGTCGGCGACGCTCGAGTGACGAAAAATCGGCAAAGGGAAAATGGATCGGTTTCTTTACTTTGTACGCGATGTCAGCCGTCAGGAATACCCATGACATGTGCGTCTCAATACACTCAATTTGTGACACGGGATGGGGAAAGATGCCGCGATCGATCACGGCGCATCGAAAAACGTGTCGCCTGTCGCTATCGGGATTCACGGAATCAGGGCGTATCAGTCAACGCTGAATCTTCATGTATTTCATCCGGTCTGTGCGTAACACCGCTCTTTGCAGGCCAGGTGACGCTGAAGGCGCCGCGTATATCATTCAACGCATAGCCGCGGGCAAGATCATGGGGATAGTGTTGGTCCAGCAGTTCTACGACATCTTCTGTCAGCGATTGCCCGTGGCAAACGAGGCAAACCGGAGCCGTCGGGATGGGTTTCATATAGCGCGTCGCGCCGTCATCCGATGGCAAGATGAATTCAGGGAGCGTATCCGGTGCTGTGCGCGCCTCGCCAAAAACGGTTGCCAGAACGTCAGCTTCCCACGGTTCCGGCGCATTGGCCGGGTTGCGATAGCGTAAACTCGTGCGCCGCACTTTGGCGCCGCTTTGACGCGAAAGGTGCGACGCAATCCGGGGGGCTTTGTCCTTGCAAACGAGAATCGCTGCCGGCGGCCCGCCGGCCGCCATGGCTTGCTTCAACTCCGTCTGCAACGTTTGACCAAACGTTGCCACCAGCTCGCGGCTTGCCACGAGCTGCGATGTGTCCTGGGAGGCGGGCATCGGAGCGCAAAGAACCAGCCCGGTCAGCGCGCCAATACGCAGCGATATATTTAGGATCACTTGTCAGGCCCTCGTTCAAGCGTCGTATGGCAGTCGACGCACAGCGACAAGAACTCGCTATAGAGCTGGCTTCGCTGTTCCGGTGAAAACGTCACCATGCCGCGACTGCCAATAAGATGCACCTCAAGTGCCATGCGCGCCAACTCGCCGCGTTCATTGCGCGGCGCACCGTCAATCTCTTCGGGTTCGATGGGCACGTCGAGCAGCATGTCCGTGCCCGCATTCCATGCTTTGTCTGACGGGCCATACAGTCCCTCCCACATCCGGTCAGCAGCCCAACGATGTTGTCGCATGTGTACCGCGACGTCGTTACTTTTTTCCAGTGGCATTGAGCTTTGTTTGAAATCGATGGCGACATTGGATGAGCGATGGCAGTTGGCACAGGACAACGCCATCCTGCTTGTCGCATAAGCCGCCGCAACGAGGTTGTTTGCTCGCAACACACGATCTGCATCCTTACGCAATGCCGCCACAAAGGCCTGCCAGCCAGCCGGTAAACCGGGCACCGCGTCGTGATTCGCGAGCCACGCGGCGGGCTCTCGAATCGCGGCAAGATCTCCCGCAATAATGGCCGCGCGAATCGCATCTACCGATTGCACATGTTCATGCATGTGGCGAACAACCTCCTCTCGCTCTGATCCTTCGCGCGCGCTACTAACAACCACCACAGCCAACATGGCAAACAAAATTGATCCGATTAACCATCGCTTACGTGTCTTCATGGCAATTCTCCAAGGTGCTGATCGCCTCTCGAATAATAGTCGACGAGCGCCGACGAGGAAATACGTGATTGGCACAGGTGGTGGGTCCGTTGCTCTATAGATGCCCGCTTGCTCGAAGGCGCCGCAAGCCTCGGAAACTACGCATTTTCCGCGCGGCATGACTGCCTTACAGTGCGAAAGTCCGTCGAACTGGAGTTAGCTATGAAACTAATTGGCGTAATGCTCGCGGCGCTGCTGCTGACCGGCTGCGGCCCAAAGTCTTCTTTCGGTTTTCGACTACCCGATGGTGATAAGGATGCCGGGCAAGTTGCGTTTGTGGTGTTGCAATGCAATCTATGCCACACCGTAGCCGGGTCGGAATCGGACACCACAAACAAACTAACGGTGACGTTGGGGGGCGACGTAAATCGCGTACGAACCTATGGCGAGCTGGTGACCTCAATTATCAACCCTTCGCACAAAATATCGCAGGCAGACATTGATGCTGCGCTATTGGTTAATGGCGAATCCGCTATGGAGTCTGTCGAATTGAACCACGTCATGACCGTCAAGCAACTGGTCGACCTGGTCGCTTACCTGCAGCCAGAATACAATGTCCCCGTCCCGCAGTACGACCCATACATTCATATCTATCCGTAGCCGTTCGACGCCGCCGAACGCCGCATGCGTAAGACATGATCCTGATTGCACTCGCCATCGTATTCATAGTCGGTGCACCACTGGCGGCTGTCTGCCGGCAAATCGGTATACCCGCATCGGTGGGGTCGATTGGACTTGGCCTGATACTCGGCACGCTCATGAACGGGGCGTCGGTACCCCAGTCACAAATTGGGCCGGTATTTGAAGCGCTGGCCAACTTAGGCATCGTTGCTCTGCTCTTTCGCGTCGGTTTACGCAGCCATACCAGTGTACTGCTACGCAAGCTGCCCGAAGCCAGCGCGATCTGGCTGATCAGTGTTGCGATCAGCCTGATCGCAGGCTACGCCGTCGCGCGCCACGCTTTGCTATGGCCCGTGGCGACAAGCCTTGTCGTCGCAACGGCGTTCAGCGCCACCAGCGTCGCAGTATCGGCAGCCGTCTGGGACGAGGCAAAAATGCTCCAAAGTGATCAGGGGCAGTTGCTCATTGACGTCGCTGAGCTCGACGATCTTTCTGCCGCCGTCTTGCTTGCTCTATTGCTGGGACTGCTGCCAGCGTTTGCGAATGAGGGTCAAATCGCATGGCCCGAAGTTGCTGCATCAGCCTCAATTATTGTCACCAAATTGGCCATGTTCGTAGTCGGTTGCTACGTATTTGCGCATTTCGTGGAACGACACTTTACGCACTACGTGTGTACGCTTAGTGAATCCAAGTCGGCTCCCACCATCGCCATTTTAGGGGCGGGACTGTTGATTGCTGCCGCGGCCGATGCACTTGGGTTTTCGCTTGCTATCGGTGCGTTATTTGCCGGCCTCGCGTTTAGCCGTGACCCGGAGGCTGTGCGCACGGACGGTCAGTTTACTTACATCTACGATTTGCTGACGCCCTTTTTTTTCGTCCACATCGGCATGCAGACAGATATTCTGGCGTTTGCCGGCTCCCTGGACGTCGCGTTGATTCTCCTTGTGGTCGCGGTACTCGCCAAAATCATTGGCACCCTACTACCCGCTGTATTCACCATGAATCGCCACGATGCACTGGCGCTGTCCTTGAGTATGGTGCCGCGCGCAGAGATCGCCCTGGTCGTAATGTATGCGTGTCGTGAAATTAACTCTGCGGTTGTATCAGAAGAGGTTTTTGCCAGCATGGTCTTGATGTCATTGGCCACCTGCGTAGTTGCACCAATCGCCCTGCGCCATCAACTCAATCGAGCACTCTAGAATCGACGGAGCTTTGGCGCCACAGCAACTAGTATTGCAGCCTAAACGCATTTAGTGCAGACCAACGGTATCGCGTCTCATGGTGTTCGCCGGGTCAGACACGGGCGTCGATGTGGCCCGTGCTTGTGCACAGACTCGCTGCAATGCGGCCTGGGTCACAACTGCGATACCGTTCGCCGAAACCTCAAATCGATCGCCGTCGTACTCGCGATCGTACCCGACCTGAAAGCCATCGGGTATCATGCAATTCTCATCAACAATCGCTCGCAGGATGCGGCAGTTTCTTCCAACGCGTACGTGCGGCATCAGAACGCTTTGGCGCACGACGCTGCCCTCACCCACACGCACATCGCAGGACAACACCGACTGCTCGACGGTAGCGCCACAGACTATGCAACCGTTCGAAATCAGTGTATTGCTGACGACACCATCATGCGCACCCTCGCTTGAGCATGATAATGCCGGAGGATACTGGGGTTCATATGTCCAAATTGGCCAATCCGGGTCGGCGAGCCTTATCCATGAGCGCGAACCAATGGCATCCATGTTGGCTTGCCAAAGGGTATCAATTGTCCCTATATCACGCCAATAGCCCGCGGCCTGTAAGCCGTCGCGAAACCGATGCGCAACCAGCCGTCGGTTACGCATCAACATTGGGATCACATCGGAGCCAAAATCATGGGCTGAAGTTTCTTCGCTGACGTCGCGCTCCAAAATTTCAAGGAGAACGTCGGTACTAAAAACGTAGATGCCCATTGATGCACAGACCATGTCGGGGCTGCCGGGAATTGACCCAAGCTCGGCCGGTTTTTCATGGAACCGCGACACGCAGCCCGCATCATCAACGGTTAGAACCCCCAGGCCCTGCGCCTGCGTCCGTGGCAGGTCGACCGAACCGATGGTCATATCCGCATTGTTTTTGATGTGCGTCGCGAGCATGTCGCGATAATCCATCTTGTACACATGATCGGCGGCCAGCACAATTACGTAAGACGGCGCGATCTTTCGAATCCGATCGCAATTGCGTCGGACAGCATCGGCCGTCCCATGATAGCGCTGCCCGTCAACGCCTTGCTCTGATGGCCAGGTATCAACAAATTCACCACACTGCGAGCGCAGCAATTGCCAGAATGACTGCAGATACTCCTCGAGCGTATCCGCTTGGAATTGTGACAAAACGGCAATTCTTCGAATCCCGGAATGCAGGCAATTTGATAGCGTGAAATCTATGCACCGGTACTTGCCGGCCACATGTACCACAGGCTTTGGTCGACACGCGGTCAACCCACCCAGACGCGTACCGTTGCCACCCGCCAGAATCAGTGCGAGCGTGTTTGAGGCGTCGGTGTTGCAGTGGACGGAAATAGAAGTCGATGACACTGAACAGTCCTCCCGAGGCAAGTCGAGTTGAAACAAATTCCAACTGTATTTTCCCTGCTTTTGGAGCAAATAAATATCGTGGAATATCCGGATCGATGTTCGTCAGCCAAGTAACTTTGCCTGCCGCATACACTCAATAGGTATAAGTGGCGATACGCACATGACTGTCGGCGCACTAGGGTGTAATCGACGTTTCAGGAGACGCATCCCATGCACCCCAAGAATATGATTTTGGTCATGGTCGACCCGACCCAGGGAGCTGAGCAGTGCGCCATAACCCGCGGCGTCTGGCTGGCTCAGAAGCTCGATGCTGGCCTCAATCTTGTAATCAGCCAATATCGTCAATACCCAACGGCACTCGGACTGGTCGATCCCGACCTCATGGCGTCTGCGAGAAATACGCAGGGTCGACACTATCAATCGTATCTCGAAAAATTGGCGCAACGGATTACTGGCAAGGTTCGTGATATTGAGCTCACAACGCTAGTCGATTCGCCATTGACCGACGCTGTGATTGGTCATGCTATGGCAACCGATGCACTCATGCTCGTAAAGCAGGCTCGTCACCATGCGTTACTGGACAGGACGCTGCTGACCAACTCTGATTGGGAATTTGTCCGCAATTGTCCGGTTCCACTGTGGCTCGCCAAGGGTAGCGCCTGGCCTGAGGATGCCGCTGTCCTTGCAAGCGTTGATCCAACGAACCAAGACGACCGCCAGGCAAAACTCGACCGCAAAATTCTCGACACCGCCGACATGATTGCGGCCGCTTTGAAAGCCGAAACACACGTCTTCCATTCGTTCATGCCAATGCCGCTCTACGCACACACAATCACGGATGGTGATCTATGGACACCCGCAGATGTCGACACCGTCCAGCTTGCGGCGCACTCAGATCGTGTTGAAGAACTGTTGGCTGGCCGCGATATTCAGTCTGACCGTGTACATGTCGAGGCGGGTTCCACGTCTCAACTCCTGCCCGCATGTGCCGCAACGATCAATGCGGGCGTGGTTGTTATGGGTTCTATTTCCAGAAGTCGGCTCAAGCGAATTTTTGTCGGTAATACAGTTGAAAAAGTTCTGGAGAACATCGCATGTGACGTGGTTGTAATAAAGCCAACATCTTTTGTTTGCCCATTCGAGGCGCGGCCGCCCGCCGACTTCGCCTGGCGCGACACGGAACGCCCCACGTCGGGTGATGGTACTGATTCGCACCCGCCAGTTTGGATTCCCTGATAGAGATACAATATGGGCACACAGAACGATCGCGTTGAGAAATACCAGTACGAGATAGAGAAAGATATTTCGGGCAGTGAGACCTGCGAACTCAGGCTCTTGCCGCTCTTTTGACACCGACGTCGTGAACAACTGATTAGCCTGCGGAAGCTACCTATTCCAAGCCGTGCCGTTGGCCAGTAACCTCCCAGCTGGTAAAACCCGCGATTCCCAAATGGGGAACGCAACATGAAACCGGAGCCTGCCACTTGCCACCCTCAGAAAAAGCGAGTCTTCACCTGATTTGCCCGCAGTGCCTGGCCGTCAATCGGGTTCCCACAACGCGGCTGATCGATGATCCGTCTTGTGGAAAATGCCAACATTTGCTGCTATCCGGCGCGCCGCTGGCTTTGACGCCATCCGCTTTCGAGCGTTTTCAAAACCGCAGTGAGCTGCCTCTTATTGTCGACTTCTGGGCGCCGTGGTGTGGCCCGTGCCTTGCCATGGCGCCGGCATTTGACGAGGCCGCGGGCCACCTGACGCCGGATTTCATTGCTGGCAAAATAGACACCCAGGCGGCTCCCGAGTTGGGCGAGCGCCACGCAATCCGCAGCATTCCAACTATGGTGATGTTTCTAAATGGCAAGGAAGTTGCCCGCACCACCGGCGCCCTGACTTCACCTCAGATTGTTGAATGGGCACGGGCGCAGTTAACCAACGGAGCAATATCCAACAGCTAGCAGATTTGCTGGCTCATAGGCACCGTGAGCATGCCGGGTAAACGCGCGCTATCTGCCTCCAGCAGCGTAACACAAAACACTGAATTCATGGGGCGCATCCACTGCAAATCACTACACCGCGACTTCACTATCTCGGTAAACACCTATGGGGTCGCTGACGGTTAGTCCCCACAATAAACATAGGATGTTCATTAACATCTGACTCGACTTTCCTGCATTGCCACCAACGATGGAGATAGATATGGACGACCCCGTCGCTGAACAGAAAATCTACATTGTTGACGACAGCGAGCAGATTCGCGATGCGCTGGAACTGCTGATGGAGTCTGTCGGCCTAAAGGCGAACAGTTTTGCCTCCGCAGCCGATTTCTTTACCGCCTACGATAATGGGCCCGGCGTCGTTTTGCTCGACGTACGGATGCCGGGAATGAGCGGCCTTGAAATGCATCAGGAACTGCAGGCACGGGCGTTCAAAAATGTCTGCGTGGTCTTTATGTCGGGGCATGCGGACATACC
>CAYGSQ010000084.1:8059-9522 GCA_964352435.1 uncultured Gammaproteobacteria bacterium
TACCAATGGCCGTCGATGCGCTCAAAAAAGGCGCTACAGACTTTCTCACCAAACCTTTTCGCGACCAGGAACTGCTGGACTGCATTCATCAGGCGCTGGTACAGAATCGGCATGCACGTGAAATCTCTCGCTGTGAGGGCATTATTGAAGATCGTATCGAGTCACTCACACCACGCGAGCGTGAAGTGATGTCATTGATCGCCCAGGGGCATCCCAATAAGATCGTTGCTCTCGATCTGAACATATCGCAACGCACGGTCGAAATTCACCGTTCTCGCGTTATGAAGAAGATGGGCAGCCGCTCTGTCGCTCATCTCGTTCGCAGCCTTGATCAGGTGAATTACTTCGGTGCGCCGGCAATTGCCTAACCTGCCAACAGCAAACTAACATCAATACGCATATGCCACGTCGCCCCCCGAACAAATACGCATGGATTCGACGCATGGCGAATTGCACACTTACAATTACGTCATAGAGTTTTTAGGAGCATTTGAATGCGCGCTATTCTTGTCCCGGTTGCTGATTCCCCAGAGTGCGCCATCGCCCTGCGTACTGCTTTTCTGTTGGCAGGGGACCACGATGCCAATGTGGTTGGCTATCACCTGCGACCGCACGACCAGGAAAAACCCAAAACCATTCAATCTCTGCCGTTTCTGCAGAAGAGCTACGGAGATTGGCAAAGCTCACTGGCGGACAAAACCGTTCAGATGGATAGCCAGGCGGCCAAGAAGTTCTTTGACGCGCGCGTTAAGGAGCATGGTTTCGATTATGCGAAATCGCCACGTTACAAAAAAGGCGGCAGGCTTGCTCTATGGCATGAAATGAAAGGCAGTCCAGAACGGGTTATGTCCATCATAGGCCCGCTATCTGACTTGATCGTAGTCTCACGCCCCGAGAAGCTGTCATCTGCTCGCGCACGGTCGTTCATGCTTTGCGCGTTGACGCTATCGGGTCGTCCTGTACTGATACTTCCAAAACGCCGGATAGTACAAATCGGGACCCGAATTATGATCGCGTGGAACCAGTCACCTGAAGCTGCGGCCGCGGTATCCGCCGCTATGCCATTGCTCGAAAAAGCCAAGGAAGTCAATATTGTAGTCTGTGGCAAGGAACACCCAACCGGGCCCCAGGCTCGTCACCTGCAACAATATCTGCGCTATTGGAATATCAAATCGACTGTGCGCCAAACGCCGGGCAAATCTACCAATGACGAAATTATCGAAACGTACGGAACGACAATGTCCGACCTGCTGGTAATGGGCGCCTACAGCCGCCCGCAATGGCGCGAAACATTGTTTGGTGGCGTGACACAGGAAATGATCACGAAGACAAAAATTCCTGTGTTCATGCTGCATCGATAAGCAGGGTTGCTATGACGAAGATGCAAGAGTTGGACGGCCTTGTCATTGTCGCAGACAGCGCCAAAGCGAGGTTTTTGCATTTTGTTCGCCAGGATCATCGCC
>CAYGSQ010000084.1:9532-10315 GCA_964352435.1 uncultured Gammaproteobacteria bacterium
CGCCGACCTGCCACAAGGAGATCTCACGACGGACGCGCCTGGTCGTGGATTTGACCACGTCGATCAAGCTCGCCACACCGTACAAAATGATCACACTAAAGATCACGCAGCTCAGATGCTGGCCAAAGACGTGGCAGCCAAAATCAACGACGCCAGTCACGAAAATTCGGTCTCGAAAGTGGTACTCATCGCTCCTCCACGCTTTCTTGGACAGCTGCGAAAATTTCTCTCTCCTGGCAGCAAGAAGCTCTTGACGGCCGAAATTAACAAGGATCTTACGCATCTGAGCGAAGACGATATTCTGATTGAAATCGGGGACCAATTGCTCGGCCGTTGGGCAGGCTAGTTTACACCGTCGCGTGCGATCGGACCTCTATTCAGGCGCGCAGAAATAGGCGCATTCAGATTGCACGTGCAGAATTATCAGTGGCTACCACGCCCAGCCAATCGCTGCGCGATGATACGCAACAGATACTCAGTGTCGACCGGTTTTTGCAGAACCTCACAATCATCAAGTTTTGACGAATTTCCATCGCGAATCGTCGTATCGCCGGTCATGATGATAGACGGAATCGTCGCACCCAATGCGTCGCGCAAATCCTCGACCAGTATGGCACCCGACGCACCAGGCAATCGAAAATCGGTGAGCAAAAATGACGGCTTCAAGCCTTCACCAACAAGATCCAGCGCCGCTTCCGCAGAGCTCGCGGCGTGAACATCAAAGTCAACGGACCTAAGCAATGTCGCGGTTGCGTCAAGAACCGTCGCGTCATCGTCCACCAA
>CAYGSQ010000085.1:0-10285 GCA_964352435.1 uncultured Gammaproteobacteria bacterium
ATCGTTACTACGGCGGTCTCGTCGGGCGAACCGCCGTAGTAACGATCAACCATCAGCGATACCAGGCTGGCCTCGAGCACAATCAACGCTTTCCCAGGCAAGTTGGCATCGCTGACGATATTGAGGCTGATGGGCTCGCTCAATCCGGCGAGGTATTCGTCATAGCGCAATCGACGCAAAGAATCGAGTTCGACGGTCAGGTCTTCGCGCAACAGATCATGCAGGCCGCTCTTGATGCGTCGACTGAGTCGATTGTAAAGCTTAACCAGCGCGGCAGGGCAATAGCTCGAGACGTGAGCACTGTCTGAAAACTGATAGTCGTTGACCTCACCCGCTTCACGCATGCCATCGCCGGTCGCCACAGCGCCGTCCGCAACACCATCAAGCAAGGCGCCCACTTCCGCCTCCGACAGCACCGCCTGATCGTCGCTGTCGGTCTGGTCAGTCGGTGCCGCGCCCTGCGCCGTGCCGCTGTCGGAGTCAGATCCCTGTGCAGGGTTCGCCGGCGGCGCTTCTGCCGCTGCGATATCCTCGTCCTTTTGGTCGTCGGTCATGCTTACTGCACAACGAAGGACGTGAAATACACGCCCTCAAGTTTGTTGTTGCCGTGGTATTGCTTAAGAACGGCTTTCGCCTCGTCAAGCGCGAGTGCCCGCATGTTAGCGATGCTTTCCTGACGCTTCGCAGAATCGAAATTAATTTGTGCAAAGGCCGACAACAGATTGTTGCGGACGATGGCCTGATACTGCTCCACGCCTGTTATGACATCCTCATCGTGGGACATCATCTCGATTTGCAGCTTGAGATAGGCTGGGCGTCCATCTGCGGTGAAGTTAACCAGCATGTCCGGATACAGCGTAAAGAAAAACGCGGGTTGTCCGGCCATCGCGGACACTTCCCCCATTTCCTCCCCGTCGGCGCCTTCTTCGCCTTCGGCCATTTCGGCCGCTGGCGGCGGGGCCGGATCAAGCATGCCGCTGAATTTGAGGCCACCAAATGTGACGCCTGAGGAAACCAGCACCAATACCAGTGGTAAAGCGAGCTTTTTAATCAGCGAAGGTTTCGCTGGTTGGTCTTCCGTGACCGGTTCATCTGCCATGAGTACATTTCCTTGGGTTGTTCTACCCGCTGGAAATGCAAGCGCCGTGCCAGTTTTTACTGGCTGAAATAAATATAGGAAAATCAGAGGCTAACAAGAGTTACGCCGGAGCGCTCTGGCAGTAGTGACGGCTTCTTGACGCCCTCAGACCCGCTCGTAGATACGTCCCGACCCGAGCGTCAATGATTCGACGCTGGTGGCGACTTCGTCTATTTCCCCTTGACCATCATCGTTGGCGTTAAGCCATGCCCCGCCCTGTTCTTCGTTGGGCTGACGATTTGAGGCTTCCCGATCGGCCACCTGCGCCGAATCGAGTTGCAGCCCGTTTGCATCGAACATCTCGCGCAAGCGCGGTAGTGCGGTTTCCAACGCCTCGCGGGCCGCCGGATTCGCCGCCTGCATGAGCAGCTGTGCATGGTCGCCCTGCAAGGACAACTTCACATGCACCGTGCCAAGTGCTGGTGGGTCAAGCCGCAATTCAGCGCCATCGATGCCATTCGCCGCCATAAACACCAGCCGCTGTCCCAGCGCCTTGTCCCAGCCACCGGCCGCCAAATTGAGCGTGGTCGCGGGTCCAACGGTGGCCAGCTGATTGGTCATGGTCTGACCGTTAGTCGGCACCGTTGTGGCGATGCCTCCAATAGACCGTGGTGGTTCGGTGAGTTGGGTGGCATCACTGGCCGTGGCCAGTACACCAATCAGCGACGCCGGGTTTGGCGTCTCGGACTTGGCTTTGCCAGGGGTTTGACCGCGAAGTGCGGCGAGCATGTCGCCCGTCACCGGCATCGCTTCTGGCGCTGGGGCATTTGCGCTCGCCAGTGGGTCCGCTGTGGCGACCGGCTGTGGGGTCGGGGCTGCGTTGTTGAGCGAAGCTGCATTCGAGAACCAGCCGGATCTCCCCGTCAGAACCGGGGCCAAAGCGGCTCTGTCGGTTTGCGCTGGCCCCGCCACCTGCGCCGCGCCAGCCGTCACCGCGGCGATTGCTGCGGGCACCGTGGATGGGATTGTTGCCATTGCGGCCAGACTTTCGCCCGCAGGATCGTCAACCAGAAGATCAAGCGGCAATTCATTGCCGGTCGGTGGCAAAGCCTCGCCCGTGTTCTGCCCCGGGACGGCAACGGCTAGCCCGGTTGATGGCATGCCCTGACCCCGTAATGTTGCCTCTACATCCGTGTCTGCAAGCTGCCCGGTTGCGCTGAGTAGCGCTTGAGCGTCCAGCACATCTTCAGGCTCGAGCGAATCTGATAAAGGATCCGTAAGAGACTGTAATATCGAACTAAATGAGCTTCCCTCGCTGTCTTTTGGGCTGCCATCTGCGGCAACGGCCGCTTCGCCTTCTATGCCTGGTGTGCTCGGGGCGACGGCCGCTGAGGCCGCCATCAGGCTCATGATATCCAGATTCACGCCGCTCTCCTTGGTGATGTGGCATTTGCTCTTACGGAGGTAGTTAGCAAGGACCGTGCCATGTTCTGGTAAGTCGCCATTTCACCCTAAAGCTTGCAGCAAAGCGGTCGCTAACTGGATTGTGGCGGTCAGCAATGAGCGCCGGGGTTGTTGGCAAATGGATGTACCAGCGACGCGTTAGATAGTTCCCAGACCGCGCGGAAGACCATGACACCTGAACTACGAGCCAAACTAGAACGTGTGAAAAACCTGCCGAGCCCGCCTGCGGTGGCCGCCCAGGTGATCGACCTGGCAGAGAAACCCAACGTCCACCTCGCCCAGGTCGCCCAGGCAATTAGCTGCGATGCTTCGCTCGCCGCGAAGATCATGCGAGTTGCCAACTCGGCGATGTATGCCCGCCGACGCAGCAGTACCAATCTGCGCCAGGCACTGGTGGTGCTCGGCTTGCACGCCACGGTGACGTTGGCGCTGGGCTTCTCGCTCCTGCCGCTGCTTAAGCGCAGTGCAGAAGAAAACAAACTCTTGTCGCACACCTGGCGACGTTCGCTGATGAGCGGCATATGTGCACGTGCCGTGGGCAACGTGTCGACCCGCTTCAATGCAGAAGAGGCCTTTCTTAGCGCCTTGCTGCAGGACGTTGGCATTATGGGACTGGACCGCGTATTTCCTGGCTTCTATGACGGTGCGTCCGAGTTTATCGAAGACCACGAGGCACTAATTAAATTTGAGCACGGCAAGCTTGAGGCTGATCATGCACAGGTGGGTGCCTGGCTCCTGCGGCAATGGAATTTGCCTGAGTATTTACAAGACGCTGTAGCCGTGAGTCATCGGCTGCATGGCACGCGTGCTGCAGACAGTTCGCAACACCTTTCGCGGTGTGTCGCGATGTCCGGGCTACTGGCTGATATCTGGCTGGATGGCTGCAAGGATCACGCGGCCGTGCGCAAAATCGCACGCGTGGCGGTCAAGGAACTTGAGATCTCCTCCGAGGATTTCAATCGCATCATGCAGGAGGTGGGGGATTCCGCGCCGGAAATGGCCCATGTTTTTGATACTGAGCTGATTGATTCTGATGATGCGCGGGATATCACTGAGCGGGCCCATGAAATTTTGACAGAACGCAGCCTGCAGAGTTTGCAGGAAGCCGACAATGCGAACGAAAAAGCGGCGCAACTTGAATCCTATGCGCAGGATCTGGAAATCGAGACCCAGCGCGATGCACTGACCGAAATCGCCAGCCGTGCGTACCTGCAGGAGTTGCTGGATAAAGGATTCGATCAGGCCCAGCGCTTTTCCTGGCCTCTTGGGGTTATGTTCGTCGATCTGGACCATTTCAAGGCGGTTAACGACACCTACGGTCATGCCGCGGGTGACGAGGTGCTGCGTGGCGTCAGTAAAGTCCTGAGCAACGCAATTCGAACCTCGGATACGGTTGGCCGATACGGTGGTGAAGAGTTCTTGATTATCTTGCCCGGCGCGGATCGCGAGGGCATTGAGGTCGTGGCGGATCGCATACTCGGCGCCCTGCGTACCTGCAAGCACAACGTGGGCAACGATCGACACATCAGCGTCACAGCTTCAATCGGCTGTGCCTTGGTGGGCGAAGGTCTGACTTATGATTCCGCAGCGTCGTTCGTCGCCTGCGCCGATGAGGCACTTTACAGTGCGAAAGCGGAGGGCCGTGATCGCCTGAAAATATATGCACCGGCCGCCCCGTCTGATGCACCTGCCGCTGCTGCGTCCGGCATGCGCGCCGCTAGCGCGTGATCGCCGTTTAGGCCTGCTTTTACGGCTGCGCCATGTCAGTGATCGGACGTTTTTTGCGCTGACGGTCGCCAGGCATCGATTTCCTTTTGCTCTTGGCGTTCGACCGCCGTGCGGTGTGCGCTCAAGCGTTTGCCGTGTGCCTTGCCCACGGCCATCGTGCGCTGGCGACATAGTACGAACCGCTGCCGTAACTCTTCACAATCAAGTTGTGCACGATCGACCACCTGGCGTTGTTGTTCAATTGCGTCGTCCAGCCGACGCAAGAAGCGCGCCTTGTTTTGCAGCATTGAAATCTGCTGTTGCTTCAGGCTGGACGACTCGTCCAAATAGCCGTTTCGATAGAGTTTGAGCGTCTCCAATTGCGTACGCGCCTCATGCAGCAGTTGCTCGAAGTGCATCAGCTCACGGCCAGCGGCGGATTCACGCGACGCAAACAGGGTCTCGACGGTCTGCAGACGTTTCAGTCTTTTGTTCAAGGTGCAGGTGACTCGGTTGGTGGTGTCAGCAGTTCGCGCAGACCGCTCAAACTGTGGTCAAATTCGATGCGCTCGTTCATGCTTTGTGCAAGATAGGCGCGCAAGCGCGGCCAGTACTCAATCGCTTCATCAATGCGCGGGTCGGTGCCGGTTTGGTATGCCCCAACGCTAATCAGATCCTCGTTATGGCGATACAGGCTGTAGAGCGTGCGAAAACGCAGCGCCAGCGCCATTTGCTCGTCGCTCGCGGTTTGCGGAAATGTTCGGCTAACCGATGCCTCAATATCGATGGCCGGGTACAGGCCGCCCTCGGCAAGCTCGCGCGAGAGCACGATGTGACCATCCAAAATGGCACGCGCCGCATCCACGATCGGGTCATTCTGGTCGTCGCCTTCGGCCAGCACGGTATAGATTGCAGTGATCGAGCCCTGATGCGCATCACCATTGCCGGCGCGTTCAACCAGACGCGGCAGTTTGGCGAAAACTGAGGGCGGGTAGCCCTTCGTCGCGGGAGGCTCCCCAATGGCAAGGGCGATCTCACGTTGGGCCTGCGCGTAGCGTGTCAACGAATCCATCAGCAGCAATACGTCGCGGCCCTGATCGCGAAAATACTCGGCCACCGAGGTTGCGAGTTTGGCGCCTTGCAGCCGCATGAGCGGCGAGTGGTCGGCCGGACTTGCGACGACCACGGCACGCGCGAGGCCCGCTTCGCCCAGCGTGTCCTCGATAAATTCCTTGACCTCCCGACCTCGTTCGCCGATCAGCCCGACGACGATAACGTCGGCCGTGGTGAAGCGGGTCATCATGCCGAGCAGCACACTTTTACCAACGCCACTGCCAGCAAACAGTCCCAATCGTTGTCCGCGCCCAACGGTAAGCAAGGCGTTGATCGATTGCACCCCAACGTCCAGTGGCTCACGCACCGGGCGTCGTGACAGCGGGTTGATCGTTTTGCGGCCCAGTGGCACCGGCTCGGTCGCCCCGAGTCGCCCTTTGCCGTCCAGTGGTTGACCTTCACTATCAATCACGCGTCCCAGAAGCTGCGGCCCGACTTTTATCTCGCCCGCGCGCCCCACCGGTATGACGCGCGCATTGGGCACCAAACCGTGCAGTTCACGTTTGGGCATCAAGTAGAGTTTTTCACCCGCAAAACCGACGACTTCTGATTCGACGCGCGTGCCGTCAGGTGCCACGATATCGCAGCGTCCGCCGACGGGCGCCTGGCAGCCAACGGCCTCAAGCGTTAGCCCGACGACACGGGTGAGCACACCCTCCACCACCAGCTTGGCGTCATCCCCTCGATCGGCGCGAGACGCGAATCGCTCGGCCCAGCGTCTCGCACTTGTGGCGGCGTGGGCGTGGCTGTCGGTCACGTGTCGGGCACGCGCTCGTCGCCGAGCAACGCGTTGGCAATGGCTTCAAGGCGTGCCTCAACCCGCGCATCAATCCGCGACGTGGAGGTTTCAATGCGGCAGCCGCCGCGTCCCAGTAAGGGGTCTTCGATGACACGCCATGCGCGTTCACCTTCTGCATGCTTGAGTGCGTTGGAGACGATTTCAGCGTCGTCCGGATGGAGCAGGACACGGACATCGCGCGCGGCCACCGGTAGAGCATCCAATGCCTCACGCACCACACCGATTACGCTGCCCGGATCTGTCTTCAGCTCACGCCTGAACAAGCGGCGTACGACGATCATGACAAGTTCAGCGGTTTGTTGTTCGACTTGTGCGTCCAGCTCATCGAATGGGGTGGCCAGCTTGGCGAGAATGCCAGCCAACTGCTGCGCCTGTTCGGTGATCTGTGCCTGACCCTGCGCCAGACCTTCTTGCTGCCCCTGAGCGAAGGCTTCGTCGTAGGCTTCTTTTTGAATGCGCTCGAGGTCGCGCAGCGACAAACCGCGTTCTCCACGTACGCTGTTAAAGTGTTTGTCGTCCGCATCGACGGCCGGCGGGCGCCACACATCGTAGGCGTCTTCAGTCGTCGTCGAATCAGACAAAATCGCCACCGCCCGTCGCCAGGACCAGGTCACCGGCATCCGCCATGCGACGTGCGACTTCGAGAATCTCGCGTTGCGCAGCCTCCACATCGGCCAGGCGCACCGGTCCGCGGGCCTCCAGATCTTCGGCCATCATCTGGGCCGCGCGCTTGGACATGTTGCGGTAAATCTTGTCTTGCATTTGTGGGTCGGCCCCCTTGAGCGAGAGCGCCAGACTTTCACTGCTGACCTCGCGCAGCAGGGCCTGAATACCGCGGTCATCGACAGCCAGCAGGTTCTCAAAGACAAACATCAGTTCCTGAATGCGCGCCATCAGGTCGGCGTCGCGTTCTTCAAATTTCTGGACGATCGCCTCTTCTGCTTCGGATGCCATCGCATTGAATATGCCAGCGGCGACTTTTTCGCCACCAATTTTTTCGGTTTTGCGTTCAGTACTGCGGTCGCTCTGGCGCGCAACCAGGTCCTCAAGTTCGCGCAAAGCCGTTTGTTGTACGTCACTCAATCGGGCAATCCGGAACAGGACATCGGCGGTCGTGTCTTCATCCAGACGTGCCAACACTTCAGCCGCGCGATCGCCCGTCAGATAGGCCATCACAATAGCGATGACCTGCGGGTGTTCATTGCGCACCATTTCAAAGACATCATCAATGCTCATCCAGGCCAGCGTTTCGAGACTGGCACTGGTGTCACCTGCAAAGATGCGGTCCAGGAGGGCGCTGGCACGAGCTTCCCCGAACGCATTGTTTAGAACACTGCGGATGTATCCTTCCGAGCCTGCCTGCACGTTGGCGTCGTCTTCGAGTCGTTCCTCCAGGGATTCCAGCGCCGCACCGAGCTGATCATGATTGATCGCACTCAATTCGCGCATCGCACCGCCCAGCAATTCCGCCTGATTGACGTCCATATGACGCAATACAGCCGCTGCCTCCTGCTCGCCCAATGATAGCAGCAGTATTGCCGCACGCTGCGGACCGTTCATGTCGGCGGCGTTAACCATCCTGGTCGCCAACCCAGTCTTTCATGATGTTCGCGACCCGCTCAGGGTCCTCATTGACCATCTGTTTTGCCGCACTGACGCGCTCGTCGAGCGTGCCCTTCTGCGCCCTGGGTAATTCGTTTGGGGCAGTCGAGCCTTCCAGCGCAGGCGCTGCGCCTGCGGCCCCGGCCCCTGCCGGCAGTGCGTAGGTTGGCGGTGGCAGCGACGCGGTCGATGCGCGCACCAGACCGCCGGCCATAGGCTTCAGTACCTTGAAGATCACAATCAATACAAGAATGACGCCAAGTGCCTGTCGCACAATGTCGGCGAACCACGCGTTTTCCCAGAATTTTAGCGCCGCAGGTTCCTCTGCCGTCGGCACCATCTGGAATGATTTATTGAGAACCGTAATTGTGTCGCCGCGTGCGACATCAAAGCCGACGGCTTCGCGCACGAGGCTTTCAATTTCTGCGATCTCTTCCGCGGTGCGCGCCGTATTGGTGACGACGCCCTCCTCGTCAACCGAGTGTATATCGTCAATCACGACCGCGACAGACAGACGCTGCACGTCCCCAACCGGGCGCTTGGTCGTTGTAATCTGTCGCGAGTTTTCGAAGTTACGCACGGTGTTTGTGGATAAATTCAGTGGCGCTGCCTGCGGCGCATTGGGGTCAGCCGCATCTGCACCGGTCACCGGGGGCTGGTTGGTCAGTGCGCCCGGTATCCCACCGCCCTCGCCGCCTTGTCCCTCGCGCCGCTCGACGCGTTCGGACTGCTCGCTCAGCACGACCTGAGCGGCCGGATCGTAAGACTCCTGCATCTGCTCGGATACCGTAAAGTCCAGATTCGCAACCACCTGAGCGCGTACCCGGCCATAGCCAACCACCGGTGCCAGCAAGCCTTCAATACGCTGCACATATTGCGCCTCAAGCTTACGCGTGTGGTCAAATTGCCAGTCTGACATTGCGCTGTCGCGCACGTTGTCGGGTGAACTTAAAAGCTGCCCGAACTGGTCGATCACGGTGACCGCCTGCGATTCCAGATTGGGAATGCTCGAGGCGACCATATGCACGATTGATGCGACCTGATCCTGCCCCAACGCCCGGCCCGTATACACGTCCAGCACTACCGATGCCGTCGTTTGGGTGCGGTCGCGCACAAACACGGAGTCTTTGCCCTTGGCGACATGCACCCGTGCGCTACGTACCGGTTTGAGTTTTGCAATGGAGCGGCCAAGCTCGATTTCCAGCGCGTGGTGATAGCGCTTTTGTTCCATGAACTGGCTTAGTCCAAACGCGGGATCTTCCTGCATTAGTTCGAGCCCGGAACCGCCTTGAGATGGCAGCCCTTCAGCGGCCATCGCCAGGCGCGCTTCATCAACGACTTTGCTGGGCACCAAAATGGCGCCGGTACCCTGCTGGAGTTTGTACTCAATGCCCGCTGCATCGAGCGCTTGTACGACTTCGGCCGCCGCCTCCTGAGGCAAGTTGGCAAACAGTACGCTGTGATTGGGTGCCTTGGTCCAAAGGATAACGGCGACGCCGAGCGCAACGCTCGCGGCAATACCAACCATCGCCAGCAATTGACGCGCCGCTGCGTTTTGCATCAGGGCGGCAAGTGGGCTCATTTCGCTTCTAAGTGTGACGTTGTCCATCTAGATATGCGCCGCTATACCGGCATGTTCATGATTTCCTGGTAGGCATTGACTAACTTATTGCGTACCTCGGTCATCGCTCGAAACGACAGATCTGCTTTTTGCAGTTGTAACATGACGTCAGTGAGTGGGACATTTGGGTCACCTGACTCAACCGCCGCCGCGCCGGCCGCTGCCGTCATTTGGGTTTCACTGACCGCTTCAACGGCTTGTGCCAAAACCGATCCAAACGACCCGCCCGCCGCAGGCGTCACCTCGCCGGCCATTTGCGGCCGCGCGCTTTCCAGCCTCGCGGCTGTCGTGCGCATCTGATTCATGAGTTGATTGACGTGTATTTTATCCATGCCGTGTGCGGTCCTTGATTCGAAATGTAGCTCAGGCGTAACTGGCGCTTGCGCGCCTTGGAATCGCGACACCGGCGTCGCGCAAGCGTGCAATTTTGTAGCGCAACGTGCGTGGGCTGATGCCAAGTCGCTCAGCCACTTCCTTGCGCGTGCCGCTGCCTTCGCGCAATGCACACAGGATCAGTTCCTCTTCTTTACTGCGCAGATCGGAGCGCAGCGCGCAGGCGTCTGAGGCTTCCGGCAGCGGACTGGTTGCGTTGAACGTTTCGAGCGCGAGATCGGCAGCGCGCAATCGACCATTGCCGCGAAGTATGACGCCGCGTTGAATCACGTTGTCGAGCTCCCGCACGTTGCCTGGCCAATTGTGAGCAAGCAGGCTTGCTTGCGCGTCATCGCTCAACGACAGTTCGCCGTCCGCGCAACGCTGCAGGCAATTCATGGCCAGCGGCAGGATGTCACCGGGACGCTCGCATAATGCGGGCAAGGCAATGGGAAAAACGTTGAGACGATAGAAAAGGTCTTCACGGAATTTGCCGGCGTCGACATGCTGTCGCAGGTCCCGGTTAGTG
>CAYGSQ010000086.1:0-10216 GCA_964352435.1 uncultured Gammaproteobacteria bacterium
CTGTGGTTCGCGCGGGCGGGGCGGTCGGGCGTGTGTTCCGGGGGGGTTGTGGGCACTTCGCATCATCCTTTTTTTGAACTTCTGACAACTTAAAGCATAGACTTAGAAACCAGGGTTTACCATAGGTCCACTGAAACCCTGAATTTGGTAGCGGGCCACCAAACGATCCGGGAGAAAGATCGTCATTATCGACAGACTGTTTCGACAGCTGGCAGCTGAAATCCGTCGGCGCAAGGTGCTGCGAGTGGTCGCGGTCTACGCTTTCGTCGCATGGCTCATTTTGCAGGTCGCCGAAACGGTACTGGAGCCACTCGGTTTTCCCGGCTGGGTCATGCAGGCAATTGTCATGGCGGCGATTGCCGGATTTCCGCTGTCGTTCCTGTTGGCCTGGATCATTGACGTGCGGCCGGAAGGCCTGATTTTCGACTTGCCCCTGTGGGGCGGAGACAGCGAGCAGCCACGGGCGCAAAGAGGGACAGACGTATTGTTCGCGCTGGTTCTCATTGTGCTGGTCAGCGGCGGCACCTATTACGTGATCGACAAATTTTTGCCCGACTTGCAGGACGACAGTGCGGAGGTAGCGTTGGAGGCTCCGGCGAAGTCGATCGCCGTACTGGCGTTTGAAAACTTTGGGCCGGAGTCCGAGACTGACTATTTTGGTGCAGGGCTGGCGGAAGAAATCCTGAATCTGTTGGCCGGCATTGATGAGCTCAAAGTGGCCGCACGCACCTCGTCGTTTCAATTTCGCGGCGAAGCGCTGGACATTCGCGATATTGCCCGGCGCTTGAACGTGCGACACGTGCTGGAGGGCAGTGCGCGGGTAGCCAACGAACGCATTCGCGTCACCGCGCAGCTCATCAATGGCGCAGACGGATTTCACAGCTTTAGCGAAGTATACGAACGACCCATGGACGACGTGTTCGCGATTCAGATCGAGATCGCCGAGGCCGTTGTAGGCGAGCTAAAAGTCGCGTTGTCAATCGAAAGCGCGGACGTGCTGCGTGACACGACCACTCGGAATACCGACGCTTACGTCCTCTATTTGCAGGGCCGCGGCCGGCTGCGCAGTTCACTTGATGCAGATGTCATGCGGGCCGCGATCGGGCTGTTCGAGAAAGCTCTGGCCCTTGATGCAGACTTTGCGAAAGCGTGGGCGGGCCTGTGCGAGGCACAGCTGCGACTATATGAAATCACCGCCAGCGAAGAAGTTTTCGCGAAAGCGGAGAGCGCCTGCCAGAAAGCGCAGGAAAAGAGCACTGGCGCTGACGTCGACATGCATATTGCGCTGGGCAAACTCTATCGCTCACGGGGCACATTGGAGCAGGCACAGACGCAGATCGAAAACGCGCTGCTTATCGACCCGATTGCGGTGGACGCCATCATTGAGCTGGGCGAAATTCGTGAAGCGCGGCAAGACATAGCCGGCGCCGAGTCGCACTACCAGCGCGCCATCGAACTCAAGCCAAACTACTGGCGCGCATACGAAGCGCTCGCTGCGTTCCAATTTCGCGCGTTGCGCTACGCAGAGGCCGTGGACAATTATCAAACAGCCATCGATCTGGCGCCGCTGGCTGCGAGCTTGCATAGCGCTCTGGGTGCGACCTATTGGATGTTGGGCGATATGGACAAGGCGCGCGCGGGTTACGACGAGTCGCTGCGTCTCAAGCCATCCGTCCTGGGCTATACCAATCTGGGCTTGAAGCACTACTATGCCGGCCAGTTTGAAATGGCCGTCGAAATGCAATTGGAAGCCGCCAAACTTGCTAACGACAATAACGAAATCTGGGGACGACTCGCCGAGTCATACCGGTTTGTTCCGGGGAGTGAGGCGCTGGCAGATGAAGCGTATGTGCGGGCCGCGCAGCTGGCCGAGGAGTTTCTTCGGGTCAACCCGCAAGACTGGTACACGGTTGGTCTTTTGGGGCTTTACTACGCGCATCTCGGTCGTGATGCCGAAGCAATGAGCAAGACTGAGCAGGCTGTGACGATGTCAGATGGCAGCCCGGACGCGCTGTTCTTCCGGGCGCTCGCGGCCCTGCAGCTTGGGCAGCGCGATCACGCCATTGCGCTTCTGGCCAAAACTATTGAGGCGGACGCCTACTTCCAGCAATTCCTGGACACGGACCCGGACCTGCGACAGCTCGCCGGTGATGAAGGCTTCGAAGCACTGCGTAGCAAACCCGCGCACTAAGATAAGGGGACAGACCGCGGTTTGCCTGCTCATCGGGAATCTCGATGGTTTAGGTCGGAACGTTCGAGTTGTTCTATGCAACGCAGACGACTAGCGTATACGGCTAGTGTATTTGTTTGCCGTACGCGTCTAGGCCCGGTTAACCAAGGTTATCTCATCATGTCGGATTCACTGGACGAAGTCTTCGTTAGCCCCATGGAAAACCTGGTCTCTGGTGCCGCTGCCGCGGAACGCTGCCATGCGGTAGCGGATGACACGATCACGATCATCGCTCGAGAGGTGGTGGCCAGACTGGCCCATCGGCGGGCTGCTGAAAATACCAACCTCAGCCTGCCAACCACCGACGAGGTGGATAAATTTTGCGATGCGCTGATTGGTGCAAACGAGGAACGCGCCGAGCGTATCGTTGCCGACCTTATCGCCAGGGGATCGGCGCTTAATACCATTTATCTGGGTTATATTGCCGCCGCCGCAATACGTTTGGGTGAACGTTGGGAAAACGACACCAGCACGTTTGTTGAAATGACCGTAGCGTCCGGTCGCATGTACAGCATCATGCGCAACATTCGCCGCTTTATTGCACCACCGGTGGTCGTTGGCGATCGCCACGCTTTTTTTAGCGCGGTGCCGGGCGAGTGCCACACTCTGGGCGTCACCATGGCCGCCGATATGTTTCGCCGCCGCGGCTGGCAAATCGACACGGCCATTGGCAAGACCCATGATGAGCTGGTCGAGGTAATTGGTCACTCCGAGCACTCTTTTATTGGTCTGTCCGCGAGCCGCCCGACGATGGCAGCAGAACTTACCCATCTGATCGTTGATATTCGGCTATGCAAGCCACATGCATTCATTATGGTGGCAGGCAACATCACAGAGCTGGCGCCCAACATCAAAGATCTGGTCGACGCCGATATCATTGCGCATGACGCCCCCTCTGCCATCATGGAGATGGAACAGATACGCAGTGACTTGCAAAACAGCGCCTGAAGCGGGCAGGCCGCTATTTGTGAAAGCCGCTCAACTTGCCGGTCACAACAGCAGGCCTGCCAGTCCTTATTGTCGGGCCGCCCTGTTCGCTAACGGATAACTGTGCGGCGCCGGACGGCAAGCGCGCAGCCTGCAAATCCAACAAGCAACAACAACCAACTGCCGGGCTCAGCAATTGCGTAGAGCTGTGCGCTGTCGATCGATCCTTGTAAGTCAGCTCCACCGAATAAATTGTATCCGCACGCTATTTTCTATGCGCGCAAAGGCTCTGCCGACCTTTCCTCTTGGCGCAACACAAGAGCCTTGCACTAGACGATATCCCGGACATTGAATACGACTTCGTCGCGACCATGGGCTGTGGTGATGCGTGCCCGAACGTGCGTGCGAAAGCGCGCGCCGACTGGCCCATCGCCGATCCCAAACACATGGCGCCCGACGCGTTTAGAGCAGTACGGACGGACATCGAAAATCGGGTCAGAGCGCTGCTGGAATATCTGGCGCGAACCGAATGAGAGGACGGTGACACCACCGCCGTAACGCGATGCCGGGGGTTTTGTCGTTGGATGGGCTGACTTCGCAGCGGTCAAACCAGTTGCGCTAGTTGCCGTAGCGTATCTACTACGCGCAAGTAGGCGCAAAAAACGCCCTCGAAGGGCGTTTTTCACAAGCCAAATTTCGCTTGGTGTTAGCGGCGACCAGCTTTTTTGAGCGTCTGCACAACCTTCAGTCGCGCTGCCGCTTCAGCAAGCTGCGACTGCGCCAACGCGAAATCGACGTCGTCTTTTCGATTGGCCAACGCTTCTTCGGCACGTTTCTGTGCTTCAAGCGCAGCAGCTTCGTCGATGTCGTCAGCGCGTAGAGCAGTATCGGCCAGCACGGTGATCTTGAACGGCTGGATTTCAATGATGCCACCGGACACAAAGAACGACTCTTCGTTGCCGTCTTCGGTTTGGATACGCATCTCGCCGGCGTTGAGGGCCGTGAGCAGCGGAGCGTGACGCGGCGCGATGCCAATCTCACCCATGATGCCGGGAGCAAACACCATAGACGCTTCACCTTCGTAAAGCTGGCCTTCGGCGCTAACAATGTCGATATGAATAGCCATGTTTGATGTCCGCTCTTGAGGATCTTAGGCCGCTTTCTCAGCCATGGCTTTGGCACGCTCGACGGCTTCGTCGATGCTGCCCACCATGTAGAACGCCTGCTCGGGCAGGTGATCGTATTCGCCCGAGGCGATGGCGTTAAAGCCGCGGATGGTTTCTTTGAGTGACACGTACTTACCGGGCGAACCGGTGAAGACTTCGGCCACAAAGAACGGCTGCGACAAGAAACGCTGAATGCGACGTGCGCGGCCAACGGCGAGTTTGTCTTCTTCCGACAGCTCGTCCATACCCAGAATCGCGATGATGTCCTGCAGTTCTTTGTAGCGCTGCAAAATACCCTGCACATTACGTGCGCAGTCATAGTGCTCCTGACCCACAACCAGCGGATCGAGCTGGCGCGACGTTGAATCGAGCGGATCCACAGCCGGATAAATACCCAGCTCGGCGATGGAGCGCGACAACACGACGGTGGCGTCCAGGTGAGCAAAGGTGGTAGCGGGCGACGGATCGGTCAAGTCATCGGCAGGCACGTACACGGCCTGAATCGAGGTAATCGATCCGGTCTTGGTTGAGGTAATGCGTTCTTGCAGCACACCCATTTCTTCAGCCAGCGTAGGCTGGTAGCCCACAGCCGATGGCATACGACCCAGCAGTGCGGATACTTCGGTACCAGCCAGCGTGTAACGATAAATGTTATCGATGAACAGCAGCACGTCGCGGCCTTCTTCGCGGAAGAACTCGGCCATGGTCAGACCGGTCAGCGCCACGCGCAGACGGTTACCAGGAGGCTCGTTCATCTGACCGTACACCAGCGACACTTTGTCGATAACGTTTGAGTCGGTCATTTCGTGGTAGAAGTCGTTACCCTCACGAGTACGCTCACCCACACCAGCAAACACAGAGTAACCACTGTGCTCGGCGGCGATGTTACGAATGAGTTCCATCATGTTGACAGTCTTGCCCACGCCGGCGCCGCCGAACAGGCCGACTTTACCGCCCTTGGCGAACGGGCACAGCAGGTCGATCACTTTAATGCCGGTTTCAAGCAGCTCGTCGGTCGCGGCCTGATCTTCGTAGCTTGGCGCGTCACGGTGAATGGCCCAACGCTCGTCGGTGGCCACGGGGCCCTTTTCGTCAATGGGGTCGCCCAGCACATCCATGATGCGACCGAGCGTCGCTTCGCCCACCGGCACCGAAATCGGCTTGCCCGTATCAGACACGTCCATGCCGCGCTTGAGGCCCTCGGATGAGCCCATAGCAATGGCGCGCACGACGCCGTCACCAAGCTGCTGCTGCACTTCCAGCGTCAGGTTGGTTTCTTCGATTTTCAGTGCGCTGTAGATTTTGGGGATCGCATCGCGTGGAAATTCCACGTCCACGACGGCGCCAATGATCTGTACCGTTTTGCCCACGCTCATGCTTGTCTTCCTCTAAAGGTGTCTTGCGCCGCGCAACCGCGCAGCGCCAATTCAAATGCTTTTAAACTGCTGCCGCGCCGCCGACGATCTCGGACAGCTCTTGCGTAATCGCCGCCTGACGTGCCTTGTTGTACGTCAACTGCAGCCCTTCAATAATGTCACCCGCGTTGTCGGTTGCGCTCTTCATGGCAACCATTCGGGCCGACATTTCACACGCGACGTTTTCGAGCGCCGCACGATAAACCTGGCTTTCGATGTAGCGTGTGAGGACATTGTCCAAAAGCTCGGCGGCGTCAGGTTCGTAAATGTAATCCCAGTGCTCCTGCAGATCGCTCTTGTCGACGGCCTCAACCGGCAGCAACGTGGCTACGGTAGGGCTTTGACTCATCGTGTTCACAAACTCGTTGTTGGCCAGGAACAGACGGTCGATGTTTCCATCACTGTAGCTGTCGAGCATGATCTTGATCGTGCCGATCAAATCTGCAATTTTTGGGCGATCGCCAAGGTGCGTAACCGATCCTTTGACTGCGCCGCCATAGCGCTTGAAGAAACTGACGGCCTTGGAGCCGATCAGACACAGATCCACGTCGATGCCCTTGTCGTTCCACGTTTTCATGTGGCTCAGCAGCTCTTTGAACAGGTTGATGTTCAAACCGCCGCACAGGCCACGATCAGTGGTGACAACAATAAAGCCCACACGCTTAACATCACGCTCGATCAAAAACGGATGTTTGTAATCGGGGTTGGCTTCGTTCAGGTGACCAATCACCGTGCGAATCTTTTGTGCATACGGACGCGACTTGGCCATGCGTTCCTGTGCCTTGCGCATCTTGCTCGCGGCAACCAGCTCCATCGCTTTGGTGATCTTCTGCGTATTTTTTACGCTGCTGATCTTTGTCCGAATTTCTTTTGCGCCTGACATAAGTGTCTCTCGTTAGAGTTAGTACGCGCCGGTGGCTTTGAAATCGTCAAGCAAAGCGGTGAGCTTGCCCTTGATATCATCGTTATAGTCACCGGTGTCGCTGATCATGTTGATCAAGTCGGCGTACTTGTCGTTGGCAAACGCCAGCAACGCTGTTTCGTATTCGACGATACGGCGGTCATCAACTTCGTCGAGATAACCTTCGTTAGCGGCATACAGTGACAGTGCCATTTCACCCACCGACATCGGCGAGTACTGGCCCTGCTTCATCAGCTCAGTGACGCGCTTACCGCGGTCGAGCTGTTTGCGCGTAGCGTCATCGAGGTCGGACGCAAACTGGGCAAAAGCCGCCAGCTCGCGATACTGAGCGAGTGCCAAACGCACACCGCCACCCAGCTTTTTAATGATCTTGGTTTGTGCTGCACCACCCACACGCGAGACCGACAGGCCGGCGTTGATAGCGGGACGAATACCGGCGTTGAACAGATCGGTCTCAAGGAAGATCTGGCCATCGGTAATCGAAATCACGTTGGTAGGCACGAAGGCCGACACGTCTCCGGCCTGGGTTTCAATGATCGGCAGCGCCGTCAGTGAACCTGTTTTGCCTTTGACTTTACCGTTAGTGATCTTTTCAACATGCTCGGCGTTGATGCGCGATGCGCGCTCCAGCAAGCGTGAGTGAAGATAGAACACGTCGCCCGGGAACGCTTCACGACCCGGCGGACGACGCAGTAGCAGCGACACCTGGCGATAAGCAACGGCTTGTTTCGACAAATCGTCATACACGATCAGCGCATCTTCACCCAGATCACGGAAGTATTCACCCATCGAGCAACCGGCGTACGGTGCAATGTACTGCAGCGCTGGCGACTCGGAAGCGGCCGCCGCAACGATGATGGTATGAGCCAGCGCGCCGTGCTCTTCAAGCTTGCGCACCACACCGGCGATACTCGAGGCTTTCTGACCGATGGCCACGTAGACGCAGGTGATGCCTTTGCCTTTTTGGTTGATGATCGCGTCGATGGCGACAGCGGTCTTACCCGTCTGACGGTCACCAATGATCAGCTCACGCTGGCCGCGACCAATTGGCACCATGGCGTCAATCGATTTCAATCCAGTTTGCACTGGCTGCGACACTGACTCACGCGAAATAACACCCGGCGCAACCTTTTCGATTGGCGCAGTTTCGGTGGTGTTGATCGCGCCCTTGCCGTCGATGGGACGACCCAGCGCGTCAACCACGCGACCGATCAGTTCACGACCCACAGGCACTTCGAGAATACGGCCGGTCGTTTTAACCGTGTCGCCTTCCGAGATGTGCTTGTAGTCACCCAACACAACGGCACCCACCGAGTCCTGCTCGAGGTTAAGTGCCAGCCCGAAGGTGTCGCCCGGGAACTCGAGCATTTCACCGTACTGAGCGTCGGCCAGACCGTGCAGTCGCATAATGCCGTCGGTCACCGCGATCACGGTGCCCACGTTGCGTGCTTCGGCGGTAGCCTCGAAGCGCGAAATGCGTTCTTTGATCAGATCACTGATTTCAGAAGCCTTGAGTGACATGGTGTCTTCCTCTAATAAAAACTTTGTCTACCGTGGGCGCCGCGAAAATACCGCGCCTACGAACTCTAATCTGCCAGCGCGCCGGTCAGTTGGTCTAAACGACCGCGTACGGTGCCGTCAATCACCAGATCGCCCGCGCGAATCAGCGCGCCGCCAATCAGTGATTCATCAATTGAGAAATGCATGCGCACGTCGCGCCCAAGCTTCTTGCGCAGAGATTCTGCGAGACGCTCTTTGTATTCGTCGCTGACCGGCTCAACCGATGTGACATCCACATCGACGGCGCCTTCGGCGTCAGACTTCATGACCTCGTACAGGGCCGCAATGTCGGGCAAAACTTCCAGGCGGTTGTTCTCGATGAGCAACTTAAGGAAGTTGGTGCTGTGATCATTAAGCTGATCACCGGCCACCGCTTCAAACATTGTGAGCAGCTCACCGTCAGTGGTCGACGGGCTGCTGATCATCTGCTGCACCGACGGGTTGTCCACCACCTGAGCCAAAAAGCCCAGCGCGTTGGACCACGCATCGAGCGCACTGTGCTCCTTTGCAAACTCGAACGCCGCTTTGGCGTACGGGCGGGCCAGTGTGGTGAGCTCAGCCATCAGATTTGCGAGGCCAGTTGCGACAACAGATCGTTGTGCGCGTTGGCGTCGATCTCACGTTTGAGAATTTTCTCGGCGCTGTTTACGGCAATGGCTGAAACCTGACCGCGGAGTTCGTCCTTGGCCTTGTTTAGCTCTTGCTCGATCTCGGCACGGCCCGCGGCGATTTGACGCTCACGTTCCTTCACCCCGTCCTCTTTGCCTTCGGCGACGATCGTGTTGGCACGTTTGTTGGCCTGGTCGACAATGTCGATGGCCTGCGAACGCGCTTCTTCGATCAGCTTTTGGGCTTCGACTTCGGCTTGTGCCTGCGCGGCCACGGCCTGTTCGCCAGCAGCCAGACCGGCCGCGATTTCTTCGCGGCGTTTGTCCAGCGCGTCGCGCAGCGGTGGCCAGATCATCTTCATGCAAAAATACACGAAGAGGATCATCGCGATCGTCTGAGCAATTAGCGTTGCATTAAAGTCCACGGCGTGACTCCTTCAGCTATCGAATGAAAGTCGCGTTAACCGCCGACCGCGTTCTGCAGCTGACCCACAAACGGGTTAGCGAAGGTGAAGAACAGCGCGATACCCACACCGATCATGGCCACAGCATCAAGCAGGGCCACAACAATGAACATTTTGGTCTGCAGCATCGGGGTCATTTCGGGCTGACGCGCTGCGCCTTCCAAAAACTTGCCGCCCAGCAGGCCCATGCCAATACCAACGCCCAAAGCGCCGAGTCCAATCAAAATGGCGACTGCGATTGCTGTGCTACCAATTACCTGTTCCATGACTTTCTCCTCAAACGAAAGTGCTTAATTAAACAAAAAAACCTAGTGCTCTTCGTGCGCAAGACCCAGGTACACGATGGTCAACATCATGAACACAAATGCCTGGAGCAGGATGATCATAATATGGAAGATCGCCCAGCCGAGGTGGAGACCGATGCCCCAGTAACCCATCATGGCGATCAGAATGAAAATAAGCTCGCCAGCATACAGGTTGCCGAAAAGTCGCAGCGACAACGAGATGGGCTTCGCGATAAGCGCGACGCCTTCAAGCAGAAAGTTGAACGGGATAGCAGCCCAGTGGTTGAACGGTTGCAGGGTCAACTCTTTAGTAAAGCCGCCCACACCCTTCACCTTGATGCTGTAGTACACGATAAGAATGAACACCGAGATCGACATCGCGAAGGTCACGTTCACATCCGTCGTGGGCACCACCTTCAGGTAGGGGATGCCGGCGCCGGCGGCGGCCCAGGGCAGCCAGTCGACGGGGATCAGATCCATCAGGTTCATCAGAAACACCCAACAGAAAATGGTCAGGGCCAGGGGCGCGATCAGATCGTTTTTGGCGTGGAAGCCGTCTTTAACACTCTGGTCGACGAATTCAACAATGACTTCGACAAACGCCTGAAAACGACTGGGGACGCCGGTGGTCGCACGTTTG
>CAYGSQ010000087.1:0-10076 GCA_964352435.1 uncultured Gammaproteobacteria bacterium
CCGCCGCCCAACCCGAATAACTGTTGAGCATCGAGACCACCACCGGCATGTCAGCACCACCAATGGCCATGACCATATGAATGCCAAACAACAATGCGATAACGGTCATGATCAGCAGCGGCCCGAGCCCGCCGTTGTCCGCCGACTGCTGGACAAACATCGCGCCAACAACAATGGCGCCGATCAACAAGCCGAGATTCAGCAGGTGCCGCGCGGGCAACAACATGGGCTTGCCGCCGATGCGGCCACTCAATTTTCCAAAAGCGATGATGGAGCCGGAGAAGGTCACAGCACCGATCAGAATACCCAGATAGGTTTCAATGTCGTGAATCGTCTTGGCAGCGCCCACCAGCTCCCAGTTGTGATCGAGGAAATTGGCATAGCCGACCAGCACGGCAGCCGCCCCCACCAGCGAGTGCAATACGGCGACCAGCTCCGGCATCTGCGTCATCTTTACACGCTGCGCCAAAACCAGACCAATGACACTGCCGATAATCAGCGAGCCAAACAGCATGCCGTAGTTGCCTTCGACCAGGCCGAGCCAGGTGGCGAGCAGCGCGATGATCATGCCGGCCATGCCGTAGTAGTTACCGCGGCGCGCCGTTTCCTGATTGGACAGGCCGCCCAGCGCAAGAATGAACAACACGGTGGCCGCGATATACGCCGACGTCACCACACCTTGAGTTACAAATTCGTTCAACACGTGCGCGGCCCCTACTTACGAAACATTTGCAGCATGCGCTGCGTCACGGCGAAGCCACCAACGATATTGATCGCGGTGATCAGCACCGCCAGGCCTGACAGCCACATGATCAAACCGCGGGACGAATCAATCTGCACCAGCGCACCGATAATAATGATGCTACTGATTGCGTTGGTGACGCTCATCAGCGGTGTGTGCAAAGCCGGCGACACATTCCAGATGACCATGTAGCCAACGAAACAGGCCAGTACAAACACGGTGAAGTGGGCCATGAAATCCGGCGGCGCAACCTTGCCCAAACCCAGCAACAGCACAACACTGACGACACCGCCAACAATTGGTCCAAACAGGCTTGGCGGCGCGGCTTCTACTGGCTCGGCTACCGGTGCAGGCGCCGGCTTGGGCGGTGCAGCGGACAGTTTCGGCGCCGGCGGTGGCCAGGTAATCTCGCCCTCGCGCACGACGGTGGCACCGCGTACTACTTCGTCTTCAAAATCGACCACGATCTGCCCGTCTTTTGCGGGCGTCATGTCGGTCAAAAGATGTCGCAGGTTGGTCGCATAAAGTTGTGAGCTTTGTGTCGCCAATCGACTGGGCAGGTCGGCGTAACCAATCAGCGTCACGCCGTGACGTACTGCCACCTCATGCGGCACCGTCAGCTCGCAGTTACCGCCCTGCTCGGCGGCCAGGTCGACCACCACGCTGCCTTCTTTCATTGACTCGACCATGGCGGCCGTAATCAGCTTGGGCGCTGGCTTGCCCGGAATCAGCGCGGTCGTGATGATGATATCGACCTCACGCGCCTGTTCGGCGAACAGCGCCATTTCGGCCTCGATGAACGCCTTGCTCATGACTTTCGCGTAACCACCCTGGCCCGCGCCGTCTTCCTCTTCCTCGTAATCGAGCTCGAGGAACTCGGCATCCATACTCTCGACCTGCTCTTTTACTTCGGGCCGGGTATCAAAGGCGCGCACGATGGCGCCCATGCTCTTGGCGGCCCCGATCGCGGCAAGACCCGCAACGCCGGCGCCAATGACCATAACTTTCGCCGGCGGCACTTTGCCCGCCGCCGTAATCTGGCCGGTAAAAAATCGTTCAAAATGCTGTGCTGCTTCAACTACCGCGCGATAGCCGGCGATGTTGGCCATCGAACTGAGGGCATCCATCTTTTGCGCACGCGAGATGCGCGGGACGCTGTCCATCGACAGGGCTGTCACGCCCTTTTGCTGCAGTGTTTCGAGCAAGCCTTCGTTCTGGGCCGGCCATAAAAAGCCGACGAAGACCTGACCGCTGCGCAGCGCATCGAGTTCGTCATCGCTGGGTCCACGCACCTTCAGCACGATGTCGCTTTGCGCAAACACCTCATAGGCGTTGGGCAAGATCTCGACGCCCGCTGCGCGATAGGCCTCATCGGTAAATTTGGCTGCAGCGCCCGCACCGGCCTCAATACAGACCTCATATCCGAGCTTGATGAGCTGAGTCGCCACCTCGGGCGTCGTCGCAACGCGCTTCTCGCCTGCGTACGTTTCTGTCGGGACGCCTATCTTCATGCACCGGTCTCCGCATTGGGTTTTATCGAAAGCCGACGTATTAAAGCCCAAAGCCGTGGCGGTTGAAAGGTTTAGCGGGCAAACCACTTAGAGACGCTCGCGCTGCCTTTCGCTACAATCCCCTCAACATCCAATACTGCGAGGATCGTCATGCGCAAGATTATGCTTTCTATCATCCTGCTGGCTGTGGCCGGCTGCGGCTCCACCAGCAGCAAAGGTACGTCCAAGGCGATGAAAAAAGCCGATCCTGCCCGCTTGTCCGCGGTTCTTGCTGCGCAGCCTGACACGGTCAAGGCCCGCTACGACGCACGCAACCCGGCGCAAACGCTGGACTTCTTCGGCATTGCGCCGGGCATGACGGTGGTCGAAGGACTGCCCGGTGGCGGCTGGTACACCAAAATCCTGATTGATTACGTGGGCACCGAGGGGCGTTTGATCGGGGCCGACTATGCCGCGGACATGTGGCCAAAATTTGGCTTTTTCGATGACGCATTTCTAGCCGCCAAAAAAACCTGGGCGCAAGACTGGCCGCAGGAGGCGCAAGAATGGCGCAGCGCGGCCAGCGCGCCGATCAGCGCATTTGCCTTTGGCTCGCTGCCCAAGAGCATGGAAGGGACCGCCGACGCCGTTGTGTATTTTCGTGTCTTGCACAATCTCGCCCGCTTTGAAAACGATGGCGGCTTCCTGAGTGCCGCGATCAACGATACCTACCGCGTGCTCAAACCGGGCGGTGTCGTCGGCATCGTGCAGCACGAAGCGCGTGACAACATGAGTGATGAATTTGCGTCCGGCGGCCGCGGCTATCTGAAAAAGGCCTTTGTCATCGAGAAAATGCGCGCTGCCGGTTTTGAGTTTGTCGGTAGCCGCAACTACAACGCCAACCCGCAAGACCAACCATCTGAAAAAGACATTGTCTGGCGCTTGCCGCCGTCGTTGAACGTACCCGCTGAGGACACCGAGCAGCGTGCGGCGAATACCGCCATCGGCGAGTCCAACCGCATGACGCTCAAGTTCCGCAAGCCCAAAAACCGCTAATGCTGCAGCGGACGTCGCGTGTCTTCCATTGACGTCACGCTGCGCATTGACGCACAAGAGTTTGTGCGTCACTACGCGGGAGCGGTCCGCAACGTGGTGGCGCGCGCCGATGACGGTCGCACGCTGCGCTTCCCCACCAGTATTTTGCAGCCCTATGTCTCGCGCGACGGCATTAGCGGTCGCTTTCGCATCTATTTCGATGCGCGCGGTCGCTTCGAACGAATCGAACGCCTCGCCGTGTGATGCGCGCCGGGCTTGCGATGCTTGAACGCATCGACGCACGCTGGCTGATCGTTCTGGCTGCCGCCCTGTTCTCCACCGGCGGCGCGGCGGTCAAAGGCACGACGCTCAGCGGATGGGAAGTCGCCTGCCTGCGCTCTGGCATCGCCTTTGTCGCGCTGATGGTACTGGTGCCGGGCTGTCGCAAGGGTTGGAATCTGCGCGTCGCACTGGTGGCCGTCGCCTACGCCGCGACCCTGATTTTGTTCGTCCTGGCCACCAAGCAAACCACGTCGGCCAACGCCATTTATTTACAGGCCGTCGCCCCGCTGTACCTGTTGGTGCTCGCGCCCTGGTTTTTGAACGAGCCGGTTCAGCGCCGGGACGTTGGCTTTATGGTTGCCATGGCGGCCGGTCTTGCGTTGCTGTTTTTCTCCCAGGACGCACCCACCGCTATTGCGCCCAATCCGTTTCGCGGCAACGTACTCGGCGCATGCTCGGGCGTCGCCTGGGCTTTCACGTTACTGGGCCTGCGGGCACTGGCACGAGTGGACGGCGGCGCGTCCGCAACCGGTGCCGCGGCCATGGGCAATCTGTTCGCTTTTTTGGCGTGCGCGGCGTTCGCGTTCCCGCTGGAAAATGTATCGGCGACCGACTGGTGGATCGTCATTTACCTGGGCACCGTGCAGATCGCACTGGCGTATTTCATTGTCACCATGGCGATGGCCAGGGTGCCGGCACTGGAAGCGTCCTTGCTGATCCTGGTCGAGCCGGTACTCAACCCCGTGTGGTCATGGTGGCTGCATGGGGAAACGCCGGGATCTTTGGCCCTGGTTGCCGGTGTGCTAATCCTGATGGCCACCGCGATCCGCACGCTGTCCACGAAACAGGCGTCGGCCTAGTCATTGCCGGTGCGCCGTTGGCAACACCCAGCGCTCGCCCAGCGCCATAAATCGAACGCCATCGCGCACCTCTTCCTGCCGGGCAAGATGCCGCCGCAGCTCAGCCGGTGGCTCATCGACAGGCTCGTGTGACAAGCGGAAGGTGCCCCAGTGAACGGGCACAAAATAGGCGGCACCGAGATCGCCGAACGCACGATAGGCCTGCTGCGGATCCATATGCTGATAACCGATGAAATCGCGCGGCTCGTACGCCCCGATCGGAAGGATGGCCACGTCGATGCTCGGAAAGCGCCGGCCAAACTCGGCGAACCCGTGAAAGTAGCCCGTGTCGCCCGCAAAAAAATAGGTGCGTTGCGGTCCTTCTATCAGCCAGGAACACCACAGGCTTTGATTGAAGCCGATTTCAATTCGTTTGGACCAGTGTTGCGACGGCAAGCAGGTGAATGTCCAGCCACTGTGCGTGTGGCTTTGCCACCAGTCCAGCTCCACTACGTTAGCGCGCCCGCGCTTTTCGAACCAGGCTTTGAGCCCAAGGGGCACCGCGTAAAACACGGTGTCGGGCAGTTGATCGACCGTCCCCGCATCGAGGTGATCAAGATGCGCATGGGAGATCACCGTCATCGCATTTGCCGGTATACCGCCCGCGCGGACATTGGGTGGCGAGTGCCGGCCCACGGTGTAGATGCGTTCGCGCAGATGCGGATCCGTCAGCACCACCTGCCCGGTTTCCTGAATGGCGACGGTGCTGTGACCAATCCAGGTCAGCGAATCCACCGCGTCTGCTTGCTTAAGATAGGCCCCGTTGTTATCGATGTGCGGCACGTTGGGCGTGCGGCGCGGATACGGGTTCGCCGTCAGCATGAACTGCAAGCGGCGCTTGAAGCTCGGCACAAACGGCGCCCACGGGTTGTGATATTCCTTGCCGTCGAAGTGCGGGGCGTACAACGTTGATACGTCGTCGCTGATCGTCCCCGCTCGCGGCGGCGGGTACGACAGACACCCGCCGACCAGCGCTGCCAGCCACGCCAGCGTGGCGGCCCGCACAGTTGCACACCACTGTGCTTTTGCCGCTGCGTTCATCACGTTTGCAGCCTAGCATGCAGATTGCGCCCGCGCCGCGCCGCATGACAGACTTGCCGCATGACAAAACGTAAAAGTGATTTTGAACGCGACGGCTTTGTGGTGGTGCCGGAACTGATCAGTGCTGACGATATTGCGGCCGCGCGCGCGGCGGCCGGTGCGATCATGGACCGCTTTGATCCGGCCAGACACCCCACAGTGTTCACAACCACTGACCGGGATCGCGGGCGCGATCAATACTTCATGGACTCAGCGCAAGCCATCCACTGTTTCGCGGAAGCTGATGCCGTGGCAGAAGATGGCACGCTTACCCGCCCCAATCGCGAAGCGATCAACAAGATTGGCCACGCGCTGCACGATCTGGACCCCACGTTCGAGCGACTCTGCCGCCTGCCGCAAATTGGCGTCCTGCTGCGCGACCTTGGCTACCGTGCGCCGCAGGTATGGCAAACGATGTACATCTGCAAACCGCCCAAAATCGGCGGCGAAGTTCGCTGGCATCAGGACTCCGCCTATCTGTCGACTACACCGGCCTGCGTTACCGGTGTCTGGATTGCGCTGGAAAAAGCAACGGTCGAAAACGGTTGTTTATGGATGCAACCAGGCGGCCACCGTTCGCCCAAACGCGAGTTGTATGAGGTGGCCGCAGCGACCGGCGTGGGCACACTGTCAACGCTTGATGAAACGCCCTGGCCCGGCCAGGAAGAGGCCATCGCCCTCGAAGTCGACGCGGGCACCGCGGTTGTATTCAACGACCACATGCCGCACTACAGTTCGCACAATCACTCCGCCCACTCGCGGCATGCGTTCACGCTGCATGTCGCGGAGCGTGGCGCCAACTGGTCGCAGGAAAACTGGCTGCAACGACCGGCTCTGCCGCCGTTCGAAATCTAAACGATGCCGCGCTAGAGCTCCGTGCGCAAGGCAATCAGCTCGGGGAAAAACGAAATATCCAGCGCTCTTTTCAAAAAGCCAACGCCGGATGAACCACCGGTGCCCATCTTTTCGCCGATGATGCGGCGGACCGTCGACAGATGTTTGAAGCGCCATTGCTGGAATGCGTCCTCAATATCCACCAACTTTTCACCCAGTTCGTACAGGTCGTAGAATTCATCCGGATGCCGGTAGACGTGCAACCACGCCGCGTGCACGGATTCGTCGCCAGCGTAGGGCTGTGACACGTCGCGCTCAAGCATCGCCTGATCAATGTGCAGGCCGCGCGTGGCCAATCGTCGAATCACCGCGTCGTAGAGCCCGGGCGACCGAAGCGTCTGGACCAGTGCTTCATGCGCACCGGGGTTGTTTTCGAACACGCGAATCACCTGCTCGTTTTTGTTGCCGAGCAAAAACTCTACGGTGCGATAGTTGTAGGACTGGAAGCCGGACGCGTTTCCGAGGCTGTCACGAAACTTGAGATAGTCGACCGGCGTTAATGTGGACAAAATATCCCACGACTGTGTGAGCTGCGACAAAATGGTCTTGATGCGTGACATCACCTTGAACGCCTGACGCAAATTGTCGCCGGACACCTCGCGCACGGCCGCGCGCAACTCGAACGCCGCCAGCTTCAACCACAGCTCGCTGGCCTGATGAATGACCACAAACAACATTTCGTCGTGCTCATCGGTCAGCATATTTTGCGCGCCCAACACCTGCCGCAACGACAGGTAGTCGGCGTACGCCATGTCGTCCCGAAACGTGGACTTGATCGACGCTTCCACTTCACGATAATTGCCCGGCTTGTCTGCCATCGTCACGCCACCTGTTCCTGGAGCACGCGTTCAAGTATCTGACCAAAGCGCCAGACATCGTCGAACGAGTTGTACAGGGGTACGGGCGCCAGACGAATGACATCCGGCTCACGAAAATCGGTAATTACGCCCGCCGCCGTCAACGCATCGAACAGGGTCTTGTCGCCACCCACCAGTCTGACGGACAGCTGACAGCCGCGACGCGCGGGATCCGCCGGCGTAATCAGCTCGAGCGCAATCCGGGTCTGGCGCGATAAAACCTCGCGCAACACGTGCTCAAGGAAGCCGGTCAGCGCCAGCGACTTGGCGCGCAGGGCCGGCATGCCGACCTCATCAAACATCTGGAGTGCGGTATGCAACACCGCCATACCCATGACCGGCGCATTGCTAAGCTGCCAGCCTTCTGCGCCGGGAATCGGCGTAAAACCAGGCTCCATCAAAAAACGCCGTTCCTTGTCGTGCCCCCACCAGCCGCCGAAGCGCGGCAGCTCTGCGGTAGCGTGCCGTTCATGAACGAATGCGCCGCCGACATTGCCGGCGCTGCCATTGAGGTATTTGTAGGTACACCACGCCGCAAAATCGACGTTCCAGTCGTGCAAAGACAGCGGCACATTGCCTACGGCGTGGGCCAGATCAACGCCCATTGTCGCACCCGCTTTATGGGCCGCGGCCGCGATGCTCGCAATATCGAAAAACTGCCCGGTGAAGTACTGCACGCCACCAAAAAATACGAGCGCTACCGCATCTTTGTGCGCCTCGATCGCCGCGAGAATATCGGCCTCCTCAATAATGCGCGTGCCTTCGCGCGGCCCCACCTCGACGATGGCATCGCCTGGGTCGAAACCATGAAACTTCGCCTGCGTCTCCAGCAAATAGCGATCCGACGGAAACATCTTCGCTTCGCTGATAATTTTGTAGCGCGTTTTGGTTGGTCGATAAAACGACACAAACAGCAAATGCAGATTCGTGGTCAGCGAGTTCATGCACACGACTTCACTGTCGCGCGCGCCCACCAGACGGGCGGACGCGGGCGTCAGGCGTTCGTGGTAGCTGTACCAGGGATTGGTCCCGTCAAAGTGCCCCTCGACACCCAGGCGCGCCCAATCGTTCAGCTCGACTTCCAGCGCCCGTTTGACGCCATGGGGCTTGAGGCCCAGCGAGTTGCCGGTGAAATACAGCACGTCACGCCCGTGGATATGGGGGTGCGAAAAACGGTCACGCCACGGCCGCAGCGCATCGTCGCGATCACACTGCTGCGCGAAAGCCTGCGTGTTGGCGTAATTCATACCGGCTTATTGCCGGGATGAAGCGCGCCACACTCGCCGCATTTGCGCGCGTCTTCATCTGCCTGATAGGCCGCAAACAGCGGCGGCAGATCATCGACAATGCTCTTGAGCATGACCTCGGCACGGTGTACCAGCGTATTGCACTCAAGGCAAAACCACTCGAAGCCATCCAGCGCGCCAGCCGGCCGCTGACGCTCCAGAACCAGGCCAATAGAGTCGGCCGGCCGCTGTGGCGAATGCCGCACGTGGGGCGGCAACAGAAATATCTCGCCCTCACGGATCGGCATGTCGCGCGGCCCGTCGTCGTGCATCAACCGCAGGTTCATGTCGCCCTCGAGCTGATAGAAGAACTCTTCGGTCGGGTCATCGTGATAGTCGAGTCGCTCGTTTGGCCCACCGACAATGGTCACCATAAAGTCGGTATTCGCCCAAATCTGGCGATTGCCAACCGGTGGCTTCAACAGATGACGATGCTCGTCGATCCACTGCTTGAAATTTAGCGGGCTGGTGTAACTCATCGCAGAAGTCTATCGCAGCTGCTGCAAAAACGCCCCCACGCGAGAAACCCCTTCCTTGAGAACATCGTCCGCCGCCGCGCCCGAGAAGCGCATTGAGCGGTCATCGCCAAACGCCGCCCCCGGCACCAGCGCGACGTGGGCGTGTTCCAGAATCAGTTCACACAGATCAACGCTGCCTTCGATGACCCGATCGCCGAATCGGCGACCGAAAAACGCGGTCACGTTGGGAAACACGTAAAAGGCCCCGTCCGGACGGTTGACCTGCATACCGTCGATGTCACCCAGCCACTCGCACATCAAATCGCGGCGCCGTTGATACGCCTCACACATCGCCTGGGTCGATGCGCGCTCCCCGCGCAGCGCGTCGATGGCCGCCACCTGACTGAATGAGTTGGCACCGGAGGTGAACTGGCCCTGCACTTTGCCCACAGCCGCGGCAATCCATTTGGGCGCACCGAGGTAACCCAGGCGCCAGCCGGTCATCGCAAAGCCTTTCGAAAATCCGTTCACCGTGATCACGCGTTCCGCCATGCCCGCGACGCCGCCAATCGAGACGTGCGGCTGACCAAAAGTAATGTATTCGTAGATCTCATCGCTGATCACGTACAAGTCATCGTGTGCCAGCACGACGGCCGCAATGGCTTCCAGTTCCCCACGCGTGTACATCGATCCGGTCGGGTTCGACGGCGAATTCAGGAACAGCAATCGGGTATTCGGCGTGATCGCCGCTTCCAACTGCTGCGCCGAGACTTTGTAGTCCTGCTCAATGTCCGCGCCGACAATCACAGGCGTTGCGCCGGTAAAGCGCACCATTTCAATGTAAGACACCCAAAACGGCGCTAAAAGCACCGCCTCATCGCCCGCCTCGAGCAGCGCCAGACAGATATTCATGAGCGACTGCTTCGCACCCGTGGATACGACGATCTGATCGACATCGTAGTGCAGACCATTGTCCGCAAGCAGTTTTTCAGCGATCGCTTCGCGCAATTCAACGACGCCTGGCACCGGCGTGTATTTGGTGTACCCCTGTGC
>CAYGSQ010000088.1:0-9940 GCA_964352435.1 uncultured Gammaproteobacteria bacterium
GTTGTGGGTGTCATCAACGGTTTGGCGTTGGGCGTTCTACTTGGTGTCGCCGCCTATTTATGGAAAGGCAACGTGGTCCTGAGCCTGGTTGTCGGAAGCGCGCTGGCCATCAATACAGTCGTGGCGGTGTCGATTGGCGGTACCGTGCCGTTGTTGATCAAGCGATTTGACATGGATCCCGCAATCGCATCCGGCCCTTTGCTGACCACCATTACCGATATGTGTGGCTTCTTCCTGGTGCTCAGCCTGGCAAGTCAGGTACTGCCGCAACTCGTCTGAGCGGCATACGGGCGCCGCCGAAAGGTTATCGTCGGCGCCACTGCGTTGAGTACAAATCAAAGCGGCGGTCGCGCAAGTTCATCACGCTGCCCTGGTTGCGGGCGCGAATGAGATCGTCAAAACGCAGATCTGCGAATGCCACCATCTCAGTATTCGGGGTGGTGTCGGCGGCGACGCCGTCGCGTGAAAACAGAAAATCGCAGGGCGTTAAAATGCAGCTTTGCGCGTACTGGATATCCATGTTCTCGACACTGGGCAAGTTACCAACGTTGCCGGCCATCGCGATGTAACACTGATTTTCCACGGCCCGCGCCTGGCAACTGTAACGAACTCGCAAATAGGCCGCGCGCGTGTCCGTACAAAAAGGAACAATCAGCAGCATCGCCCCCTGGTCGACCAAGTGGCGTCCAAGCTCCGGAAACTCACTGTCATAACAGACCATGATTCCGATCGGGCCACAATCGGTCAAAATAATCTCGGCGGAACTGCCGCCGGTCACGCCCCAGAAACTTTGTTCGCTCGGCGTGATGTGGATTTTGTCGCGCTCGTGCATCGTGCCGTCACGCAGGCACACCATGCAAGAGTTGCGCACGCGGCCATCCAAGTCTGTCCAGATGTGCGACCCACCAATAATGTTGACGTTGTAAGACACAGCCAGCCGCGAGAGCATCTCGCGAATCGCCGGTGTATGGGCCGTTAGATCCGCCAGCGCCTCATCCGCATTCTGCTCAACGCCCACCATTGACAGGAGCTGCATCGTGAACATCTCCGGGAGCACCGCGAAGTCTGCCCGGTAGTCGGACACAACATCAATAAAGTATTCGACGTTGGACGCAAACTCGTCAAACGACGCAACCCGGCGTTGCTGGTACTGAATCACTGCAATGCGTACTGAGTCGTTCAACCGGCCATCGCGCGCGGCTTCGCGGATCACCGGGTTTTCTGCAATCTCAGGGTTACGCCAAATCATGTGCGCGCCATAGCCCATAGATTCGTGGTCGTAGGTCAGATAGTCAGGCAACGGGCCGAGCAGCTCAAAGCCGTTGCGAAGCTGGAAGCTCAGTGTTGGGTCAGTATCCTTGCTGGCCATCACTGCCTCGAGAAAACTCTCCACGCTGCCATACTTCTTCATCTTCTTGTGCAAAGATGGCAGCCGGCCGGCGAACACAATGGCGGCCAATCCCAGACTCAAACACAGCTTCTTGCGGGCGTTCAGCAGGCGCTTGCCAATACGCAAATTGCGATAGGAAGGGTCCACACACATTTCCATGCCGTACAGCATGTCGCCGTTAGCGTCATGCCGCGCGGCGTACCCATCACCGGTAATCTCTACCCAGGTGTGCGGCGCCAGCGCAATCTTTTCGGCGATGCGAAAAGTGGCGCAGAAACCGACAACCTTGTCCCCGTAAACCGCGACGAACTGCCCCTGCGGAAAATGCAGGATGTGCGCCCGAATCATTTCCTTGCGATAGCCATAAACCTTGCCGTAGATAAGCTCGGACAAAACCACAAGCGCGCCTATGTCATCCGCGTTCGTGTTGCGAATAGTCAGTTTGGGGCGGTTCATTGCGGGGGCTTTCTTGTTAGTCATGGAGACAGAAGTGTAGACAAACCGGGCGCAAAAGCTACTGTTTCTTCAACCGGCCGATGACCACTATTGCCAAGACTGCACAGTAGCCTGGCGTCTCAATCGAACGAGCCCGGTGGACCCGGCACCCACGAGCAAGGGCAGCAAACGCTGTGCACGAGAGCGCTAAGAAAACACTTGCCGAAATGGCATTCCAGCAGTATAAAAGCTTGCCAAAAACGGCAACGCGAGGACGCCACCGGTCCCCCCGGCTCCCCTCCGCCTTGACGTAGGCTCAATTTTTTTGTGACGTCTTATTCATGAGGAAGAGTCGATGCTGTACCCCAAGTCTTTCGGAGATGCCCCGGTGCACCCGCACAATCCACAAGGAAGCGATTTCGCGGTGGTTCTCAAAAGCAAAGAAGCGGGAAATGGGGTAATCACGCTGCGTTCGTTTCGGCGGCACGATGTTTTGGCGGTCATGAATGGCGAGCGGATCGCCGAAATTCGCCAACACACTTTGCAAATCGAACCAAACTTGCATCTTTTCGATCCCTATTTTTCGGGTTGCTTCCTGCACTCGTGTGAGCCAAATATATCGCTCGACATGCACCGTCTGACAGTGACCGCACTGCACGACATACCGGCAAACAGCTACCTCTATATGGACTATGCCCAGACTGAAGATGTGCTGTTTAGGCAGTTTCCATGTGCTTGCGGCAGTAACCACTGTCGTGGCTGGATCACGGGCCGCAAGGAGTGGCCGCATAGTCCAATGTCCGATGCACTAATCAGTCATCTCGACTGCAGCTAGAGCGCTTGTGAATATGGACATCAGCGACCGATGGTGGCAACGGGACGATCTTTCTTACCAAGATGGCAGGCTGCAGTTTGCCGGTTCGGCCGTGGAAGATTTGGCGCAAGAGCTCGGCACGCCCACGTTCGTCTACTCGGGGCAGCGGGTTCGAACCAATCTTGAGCGACTGCAGGTGGCTCTGAACAAGGCTGGCCTGGGACCCCGCAGCCGGATTCTTTACGCGATGAAAGCCAACCGGTTCCCCGCCCTGCTGACGATGCTGGAGCACGCCGGTCTGTGTGGCATTGATGCCTGCTCGCCAAGGGAGGTGGCGCTGGCCGTGAGCTGTGGTTTTTCGCCGGACCAAATTTCCTTTACCGCTGGCAGTCTGTCGGAAGGCGATTTTGCCGCGCTCCGCCGCTATCGCGAACTGTGCATTAACTGCGACAGTATCCATTCGATCGACAGATGGGGCCGGCTTAAGCCCGGCACCGAGATTGGAATCCGCGTGAATCCCGACATTGGCGTCAGCCGGGATGCCAATGATCGCCTGCAGTACGCAGGTGGCGTGACAACGAAATTTGGCATCTACCGCGAGCAGTTTGAAGAAGCACTGGCCACCGCACACAGACACGGCTTAATCGTAAGCAAAATTCACTTCCATACGGGTTGTGGGTATCTCACGCCGCAACTGCCACAATGGGAGCGTGTGATTGAAGCTGGCTTGCAGTTCGTCGACCAGTGCCCCGACGTCACGTGCGTCAATGTGGGCGGTGGCTTGGGCGTGCCGCATACGGCCGGGGATGGTTATCTTGACCTCGACGCCTGGGCCAACGTGCTTGGCCGGCACTTTGGTGGTCGATCCGAGACTATAGAGATCGAACCTGGCGAGTATATTGTGAAGGACTCCGGATTGCTGTTGCTCGGGAAAACATTTGTCGAGCGCAAAAAAAACACGCTGTTTCTGGGTGTTGACGCTGGATTCAATATCGCCCCAGAACCGGCCTACTACGGAATGCCCTTTCAGCCGCTGCCGCTAGTGGATTCCGGTGAGCCGTGCGAAACAATGACAGTGGTCGGCAATATTAATGAGGCCCTGGACGTGTGGTTTGTGGATGCACGGTTGCCGGATATGCGCAATCAGCGCTACTTGGCACTAATTAACGCTGGCGCCTATTCTGCATCGATGGCGTCAAACCATTGCATGCGCGGCTGGTACAACGAATCATTGTTGCGCTAGTCGATGCACGATCGCGGCGCCAAGCTAGTTCGCTGAGGTTAAATGTCGGTAGGCGAGTAATATAATGCGCCACACAATTTCAACGTCGAACCAGTCTCGAGGTGGAAACACGCTGTTGGCACCGTCTACGCAAAACCCCCAACCTTTGTCGACGATTTCCTCTAAATCACTGGCTGACAAATGCAGCAGAACAATGCCATCCGCATCAATATGACATAAAAGTTGCGACGTGGTGCATTGAAAGCGCCGGACGAACGCCTGATTTACATAATAATCCGTTGCCAGAGTGCCATTGCTCAAGAGGACATGACGCTGTTTAACACCCGGCAAAGATTCAAGCCGGAAAATAACGTCTTCCATATAACAGCGAGCGAAGAATAACTCGTCACTCTCATCGTTTTTTCTAGCGGCGGTCGCATTCACGCCTCGCCTTGGCAACAAGATCTGAGGCCCTAATTCTCTATCCCAACGCATGCACGTAGACCTCCACTGATAACAGCTGCTGGTGCGAGACTTGGTCCATACTAGCGACTGGCGCCCCGCGGTCAAACTTTCCCGGGCGCGTCGCGTGCGTCGCCGATTACAATCGCGCCGCTACGTTGTGGCCGCCAGCCGCTAGCAGGTTAGTCGAAGTCTCTGACAAACATATCGTCGCCGTAGTCCTCGTAGTTATCGTAATCGTCGTAGTCGTTGAACTCGTCAAAGGTTGCCGTTCCGTATTTGTGACCCGATTTGGAATGTACTGAGTTGTTACGGCCCCCGCTGCGCTCATAGTCCTCGTGACTCTTTAGGTTGCGCCTGTGGCCTATAATTTCCGCCATAAGGTCGTCAAGCCTGCGCTCGTCGTAATCACCATAGAAATCCACGGATTCGTCCGCTTCGTTATCAAGCCAGGAACTGGAACTTGGTTTTTTTTGCCGCTTCACCATGTTAATCTCCGCGCCAACAAAGTACCTTGATATCAAGATAATATATTTTACCTTTAAGTCAAGGTTTTTTTCGCCGCGTTTTGAAGCCAAATAAGATTCTGATATGAAAGAAGATATTGTCGATCAATTGTTACGGGAATGGGCATTGGAGCAGCCGGAACGGGACGTCTCCGCACTTGGTGTCGTTGTCCGCATCCAGAGGCTGGCGAAACTGCAGCAGCGCCAGACGACGCGTGCATTGAAAGCACACGACCTTAAACACTGGGAGTACGATGTCATGTCGTTACTCAGACGTCAGGGTGCTCCCTTTGAGCTGGCAGCCAGTGACATCGCCCGATCAGTATTGCTAACCAGCGGTGCCACGACGACGCGAATCGACGGCCTGGAGTCGCGTGGGTACGTTCGCCGGCGCCGAAGCAAGGCAGACGGCCGCTCGGTATTCGTACGACTTACCGCAAAAGGAAAACGTCATGTCGACCGGGCCATTGACACACGTATAAATGAAGCGGAGCAGGCATTGTCAAAGATTAGCCTGCGCGATAGAGTCGACCTCGCTGCGCAGCTTAAAAAAGTACTGCTGGAGATCGATCCAAAAGACATGGTGGCTGTATAGGCAGAATACCTGCCCGCAAAGGCAGGTTTTCAATTCAAACGGTGAACAGCGACCCAATTCGACCGGCAAATAACGCCAGAAAACCAAATCAATGACTCAATCTGTTGAATACCGCCTGGCCAAAACAAGTAGCGTGCCAATCAAAAATTGTCGCTGGTCCACCGTAGTTGCAATGAAGCAATTCTATCTATGGTGCACCGACGCGTGAGTCAATGGCATCACTCATCTGTTCAAAGGCGTCCGGCCGCAACAAGAACCCCTCTTCGAGCGACGTGATCAGTGCGCGCTTGTACGCCCGCAGATAGACCTCGACACTTGGGTACAGCGCCGCGATTGTCGCGTCATCAAACGGATCAAAACCGCCGAACAAGCCACAAAAGCCCGGCCCGTCGTTGGACTCGACGTAGGTGCCAAGCGGCACCGTGATATCGGGCGGTCGAATGCCGTCCACGGCGTTGCCATTGGCATCACGCCGCAACACGGTGTTGCCATCGTCGTCAGTCGTCAACGCCATGAAGCGGCTTGCCGGCGGCTCGGCCCCTGTCGCAATCCATTGCCCCAAGGCTTCCATGACCGCCGCCTGCACGTAGCCAATCCGAATCGGATTGTAGGGAATCGCTGGCGCCGGACAAAAACTTGGAGCCAACCCAAGATCGCGCACCAGTGCCTGACCACCTACTTCGTTCAACTGCGCGTCGACATGCGAGCCGCCAGCCATCTCGTAAAAACGCAACAGCGGGAAATCGGTTTCGGTTTGACGCACCGGGAAAGACGGAAAATTAACCACCTCTGTTTGCGTTTGGAACCGAACAACCGGCGCATTTACCCGTGTCAGATTGCGGTCATCGCCGCGCTCGAGGTTCTCTGGCGTCTCGTCAGTTGGACCGCGCACATGCTTGCCGCTGGCGCCGCCCGCCGAGATGTAATAGCCGTCATAAATTGAACCGCCGTTGGGCATCTGTGCCGCTGCATGAAAGGAATTTGCGTAGGTCACCTGATAGGCCGCAGATTGCGAATACCCGGCCATGATTAACGTATCGATTGAGAAATCACTCAATGGATTAGCGCTGTCAGATGGCGTCTTGAGCAACGCACCTATCTGACTGAGCATGTCCCAAACCTGCCCGAACTCGGGCATCGATAGCGAGGCATAGCGACTGGCATCGCGCTCTGGCCACGGTGGCCGCCCCCACGCGTCACGCAAGAAGTCGACGGTAACGGGTTTGGTTGTAATACCAACCCATATAGCGCCCTCCCGAATCATGTATTCATGCGTGCTTTGCCAGATCGGATCACCATCCCATCCAGCCGTAGCGTTGAGCACTTCGACGTAGACCTTGCCATTGAACTGTGCGACATCGACCGGACGACGCACGAGCATACGCGTAACGTACGGCACGTCTGCCTCGAGTACGGCGGTGTCTGGACGCTGGCCGATATCGTCGACGTAGTCATAGATATTGGCCGAACCAGACACCAGGAATTCTTCTTCCGTGTAGGCGTCGACAGACAGATCTTTAAACCAGGCGAGGAACGGCGTGGAGCGCGTCTGCGGATCGCCGGGTACGATGGGCAGCAGTTCGGTGGTGACCTGCGCCTTGGCGCTCGCACCGAAAACCAAACACAAGCTGGCGAATACAAGCACACGAGGGAACAATGAGGACATGATTCAATCTCCCTGAAATCGATGCAGCGCGCCCGACGGCCACGCCTATGCATCGGCATTATGTTGACTGGCATAATGACATTACGCCCAATCGCCTCGACTATAAAGCCCGCATTAGAGAGTCATTCTCCAATCCTGTCGGTGGTTTCGTTCCATCGCTAACCCCGGATACTGTGTTGCAACGCCGCACCATCGCTGACCAATCACGGACCCGAGCGCAGCGCCACCACAGGCTACTCAGTCATGCGCCATCTCTTTGCCAACATTTCACCTCCCCTTCACCGCGTTTTTGCTACCGTAGCCTGAAGGCTGGCACTGCGTATCCAATGTGAAAACACTCAACATCCTCCTTGTCGAGGACAACCTGACCATCGCGAAACAACTCACCGGGTTTCTGGAAGGTCGTGGGTGGCAAGTGGACTATGCACAAACCGGCGGCCTGGCCGTCAACCTGTCGGCAGCCAATATTTACGACCTGGTCATCCTTGATCTCAACCTGCCCGATATGGACGGACTGGATGTCTGCTCCCGAATCAAAGAACAGGGAGAAGTGAACACGCCCATCCTTATGCTTACCGCCAGAGATGCATACGACGACAAGGCCAGAGGCTTCGATCAAGGTGCGGATGACTATGTCACCAAACCATTTGAACTGCGCGAATTGGCCCTGCGCTGTCAGGCGCTGGCGCGACGCAATGATCTGCACCGTAGCAGGAAGATCGAGCTTGGCGAACTGAGGATTGATCTGGCGCAAAAGCTGGCGTGGCGGCAGGAACAACCACTACAGCCTACCGCCGTGGGTTTCCGTATTCTCGTGCACCTGGCCGAGGCCCATCCCAATCCTGTATCGCGCTCCGTGCTTGTTCACCATTTGTGGGGCGACGGCCCGCCGGACAGTGATGCACTAAAATCTCATATTTACAGCCTGCGAGGTGTTTTGGACAGGCCGTTCGACTATCCGATGCTCACGACCATCACCAACGTGGGTTACAAGTTGAACCTACGCGATGATTAAGGGTGTCAGCATTCAGCGTCGGGTGGTCAAGGCTTTCGTCGGATTGATGGCACTGGCAGCCGCGTTTTATGCGGGTTTTTTATTGCTGGTCGCCTACACCGTAGAAGACGAGATTATTGCCCGAATTCTAGGCGACGAAATTCACTATCTGCAGGAGACTCACGCCAGCACCGGTGAGCTACCCGCACCAAGGCTGCCCTATATGCAGGTCTATGCCAGTGTCGCGCAAGCGCCGACAACCGTGTCAGACAAGCTGTTAGAAAACCCGAACCGACGGGAAATATTTACCGCTGACGAGCGTCACTTTCACGTGCGCTATTTGTACTTGAGTGATCAAAGTCGGCCACTTCTGGTCGCAGAAGTGTCATCACTTTTGGTCGTCACCAATATGTCCACCGGTGTACTTACTTATCTTGTCATCGCTTTGGGGCTAATTATAGGCGCGGCCATTTGGATGGCCTATCGGATCGCGCGCCAGACCACCCAGCCCATCATGCAACTTAGCGACGAGGTCCAGCGCCAGCACCATGAGCACGGTGAGCTCGTGCTGTCTGCGGCCGGGCAAGCCGGTGAAGTGGGCTATTTGGCAGACGTAATTCAGTCCTCGCTTAAACAGTTGCGCGGCGCATTGAAGCGAGAGCACCATTTTACGCGCGACGTCAGTCACGAATTACGCACGCCTTTGACGGTCATGAAAAACACGTTGTCGCTGATTGAAGACCGTCCCGCCGACGAAGCGGATATAGCAACATTGGCGCAAGCGACCCATCATATGCAGTCGACCGTTACTGCCCTGCTTGGTCTGGCCCGTCAGGAGTCCCAACAATTTGAGATGTTGAGTCTACGTCCAATTGTCGAAGACAGCGTACTGTCCATGAGCGACGCACTCGAGCAGCTCAATTTCGAGGTGCAGGTTTCTATCCCGCAACACGTTGAAGTTTACGGCAATGAGCACCTGATCTATTTGCTGATCACCAATCTCATCGAGAACGCCGTCCAATATGCATCTGCGCCGCGTTTGGATATCGTATCGCAGGGTGCAGCACTGCACTTTACAAATGCGGTGGCGGCGCCGGTGATCGATGATCCCACGTCACCCGAGCACAAAGGCGCAGACTCCCAGGGACTGGGACAGGGGTTGTTTTTGGTCAAGCGAATTACCGAAGTCCTGCGCTGGCGGCTGTCGACAAGTACCCATGAGAATGTTTTTCGTGTAACCGCGTACTTGCCCCAAACAACAGAAATCCCGAACATTTCACCTTGAATTGACCTGCCGTCTCTTATGCTCTTCATCAACAGTTTTGACAGGTGAAGGCGAATGTTCAAGAAAATACTTATCGGGCTGGCCGCCGTGGTCATCAGCGTATTCGCATTTGGCGCATGGTTTGTCAGCCTGCTCGACGCTGAGAATGGCGCTTCCCAATTCGAAGCTTACACGCCGCAACAGCTGCCCTATTTGGCCAATGCCGTTGCAGAAAAGCGCGGCAGGATTCTCACGGTGGTCACCAGTACCGACCGCATGGGCGCGTCAGAAAAAAGCACGGGCTACGAATTGACGGAGCTGTCCCGCGCCTACTACGTGTTTACCGCCAACGGGTTTGACGTGGACATCGCCAGCCCAAAGGGCGGCGAACCGCCCGTCGTCATTGACGATGACGACATGGGACCCTTTGACTACGCATTTTTGAATGACCCCATCGCACGTGAAAAAGTTCGCACCACGATTCCGACCGCACAGGTCAATGCTGACGATTACGCGGCCGTCTATTTCGTCGGTGGCAAAGGCGCCATGTTCGATTTCCCGGATAACGGCGCGATTCAGAATCTGGTAAAAA
>CAYGSQ010000089.1:0-9940 GCA_964352435.1 uncultured Gammaproteobacteria bacterium
TGTCCGAGGAGTCGCGTGAACACCTGGCAGTCTTGTCCGCGCGAGTTAAAAAGATGGATATGCTGCTCGAGGACCTGCTGAATTATTCACGTGCGGGTCGCATCGAGCCGGAACCCGAGATGATCGATCTTGGCGGACTAATAAATTCCGTAATTGAACTAACCGATAACCCCTATGGGATGAAAATATCGGTGCCGGACAATTTGCCGAGTCTCAAATTGGTGGCGCCTCCGCTTGAGCAAGTGCTACGCAACCTTGTTTGTAATGCGGTCAACCACAACCATCGCGGCGCAGACGGCGTAGTTTTCGTGGGCTTCAAATTAATGGAGGGCTGGTGCGAGTTTCAAGTGCGGGACAACGGCCCAGGCATTGATCCCAAGAATCACGGACGTGCATTCAAAATGTATCAGCGCCTGAACCCTGACGTTGTCGAAGGCAGCGGCATGGGGCTGGCGATCATCAAGAAACAAGTGGAGGCGCGCGGTGGTAAATTATCGCTGGTTTCCGAACTAGGTCAGGGCGCAACGTTTACGTTTACCTGGCCCCTCACGCAGGCAGCAACAATACATGAACACCGCAAAGCATCCTAAGAGTCCGATTTTGATGGTCGTGGAAGACGACCTTATCGACGTGCACGCCGTGCGCCGTGGTGTCAAGGCGCGCGAACTCGATTACGTCGTGCACACCAGAAGCGACGGCCAGCAAGCGCTGGACCTGTTGCGGAGTGACGAGTTTTCGCTAGAGCAGCGGGAAAGATTGGTTATTTTTCTGGATATCAACATGCCCGGTATGAACGGTCATCAGTTTCTCGATGAACTGCGCAAGGATCAAGAGCTCAAGCGCACGATCGTATTCGTGTTGACGACGTCCGATCATCCCAGTGACAAGGCCAGGGCGTACGACAAAAATGTCGCGGGCTATTTCGTCAAGGCTAACCTCGACGGGTTACTCAATACGGTTGGCCAATATGTGGAGAACGTAGAGTTTCCACCAGCGCTCTCGGATGCCTAATAAGCTTCGCTAGCCACTTCCAACAGCCCCAGGGACTGAAGCACAAAGATGACAACGACAATTTCGGATTTGCCAACCAAGCGCGTGGACCAGACGCGGACGGTTGAGTTAAAGGCGCTACGTGATGATCTAGGTAGTGCCAAGAGCGCGGAGCACAACGCGTCGGTGCTGCTGGACAGCCTGATGAATACGTCCAGTGATGGCCTGATTACCGCCGACAGCGACGGTACCGTCACGCGGTTCAATCCGATATGTCAACGAATTTTTGGTTAACCGTCGCGTGAGGTCGTGGGTAAGTCCGTAACGATGTTGCTGGCGGCGGGTTGCGCCAATGAGCTTGGCGAGTATTTCAGGAAGGCACAATTCCGTGACCCGACATCGACGCTGGTCAGCGTACGCAAGGTAACCGGTGTGACGAAGCGCGGCGAAAAGTTGTCCGTGGAGCTGTCTTTTGGCAATGTGATCGCCGTCGATGGCGATCTGTCATATGTTATTTCCCTGCGTGACGTGTCGCGCAAGGGTGAGTTGAAGCAGAAGCTTGAAGCGGTGAGAGGGGAGTTGCAGGAAGTCCGTGAGCGACGCTCCGCATTGTTGGATCAATACGTTACGGCAGCATCAGACTTTCGGGATATATCCTATTTGGTGTCGCACGACCTGCGTGCACCAGTGGTCAACCTCATAGGCTTTAGTGCAGAAGTCGAACGTCTGATCGCAAAAGTGGGCGCGCATGCGTCGGTGCAGGAAGCAACGGTGGCATCTGATGATTTGCGTGAACTTCTGGAAGTGCAAATGCCCGAAGTCCTGAGCTTCATGCGCATGTCTGGCGAAAAAGCGCAAAGACGATTTGATGCCGTCGTGCAGTTGTCTCGCCTTGGGGCGCGGCCATTGCGCCCCAAGAGTGTGAACCTCGCCCAGTTCGTGCAGGGCGTGATCGACGCACATGTCCCACCGGAGTTCAGGGAAGATTTCTCACATACTCTGGGGTCAGCGCCGTCGTTGCATGTCGACGACAGAGCGCTGTGCAGTATTCTCGAAAACGTCCTGGACAATGCCTTGCAAGCAGTTCATCCAGGTCGCCAATTGCGTGTGCAGATTGGCGCGACCTGGGATGACAAAAACCTGACTCTGATGGTGCAGGATAACGGCATCGGCATGGACCCTGACGATACTGCGCGGATATTCAAATTGTTTCAGAAGACGAGCAGTTCGCCGGCGTCGAGCCTTGGTTGTGGGCTGGCCTCCTGTCACCGTTTGGCGTCGCGCCTTGGCGGTAAAATTTGGTGCGATGCGCGCAGTGGAGAAGGCGCCGTCTTTTCGATTCGTCTCCCTTTTCTGCCTGCGCAGGACGCAACACCTGCCGTGGCTGAGAACTCCGCCAACACGATTGCGCCTTGATATGACCGCGTCGTTGAACATGACAGGTACGTTTCACCTGCCCAAGGTGGAAGATCTATCCACCGAACTCGAACCGATTACGGTTTTGATTGTGGATGATGATCCTGCATTCGGCTATTTGTGCGGCCGTGTTTTGGAGGACGACAAACACATAAAATATACGGTTGTGCGCGCTGGCGATTACGATGAAGCCATCAAGGTTTTTGACCCCGATGTCATCGACTGTGCACTGCTGGATTTCAACCTGCCGCGTTTCGACGGTTGCCAGTTAATGCAGTATTTCCATGCGACATATCCAAACTGGTTCGGACCGGTCGTGATTATCACCTCAGGCGGCAGCGAGGAGATTGCTGTCGACGTGATGCGCGCCGGTGCGGCGGACTATATTCCGAAACAGTCCATTGCCAACTCTTCAATTCAGCGTGCGATGGCCAACGCGTTGGAGAAAGCGAAGTTGAAGAAAGCGATCTTTGAGCGCAACAAGGCGCTTGAGCTTGCCAACGACAAGTTGGCGCGGCGAAACAACGAGATCTCGCGGTTCTACCATCGTGTTTCGCACGAAATCAAAACACCTCTGACGGCCGCTCAAATGCTTATCTCGATGCTGCACGAGGGCTTGGTGGGCGAAATTAGCGAGCAGCAACGCAGCATCATTGGGCAGGCGATCGAGAGTTGCGATGAGCTGACCTCGTTGTTCAATGACTTGGTGGAATGCACGCGCATGGACGCGGGCAAGTTGCGCGTCAATCGCAAACCCGGCCAGCTGGACGCCATGGTGCAGCGCGCCGTGCTTGCGGTTAGTCCCGTTGCCGATGCGCGGGCCATTACGATTGTCACAGCCGTGGACGACGATCTGCCAGAGCTGTTCGTGGACGCTGGTCGCATCGTACAGGTGCTGGCCAATCTTCTGGGTAATGCGATCAAGTTTACTCAGCCCGGCGGCCGTGTTTCTGTGTGTGCACAACTGGCGGCGCACCAGAGCGGTTTTGTCGAGGTGTGCGTGACCGATACCGGTATGGGCATTGATGCGAAAGACCTGCCGCGAATTTTCGATCGCCTGTATCAGGTGAATGATGTCGGCGACGCCGTGGTGGGTGCCGGCCTGGGTCTCGGTCTGACCATCGCATCCGAACTAATCCAGCTTCATGGTGGCAACATTACGGTCAAGAGTGAGCCGGGTGTGGGTAGCGCCTTTACCGTTGTCCTGCCAATTGGCTCTCCAATAATTTCCCTATCCGAGTGCACGTCACAATGAAAAAGATTCTACTGATTGAAGATGATCAACGCGTGGCGCATGCCATTGGCATTGCGCTCAAGGCAATGGGCTACGAAGTGGCTACCGCGTCCGATGCGGTGCTGGCAACGCAACAGGCACGCAAAGCCAACGCCGACGTGATTATTCTGGATATCAATTTGCCCGGTGGTGATGGCTTTGTGGTTGCCGAGCGTCTCAAAAAACCTGGTCCAAACGGCTTCCGTTCCCGTAATTTTCATAACCGCCAGCAAGAAACCGGGACTGCGCGAGCGGGCCAAAGCGCTAGGAGCTGTACGTTTCCTGGAAAAGCCATTTGGGGTGACGGAACTGGCGGACGCCATTGAGTCTGCTTACTCGAACTTCCAGCCGGCGAGTGGCGAGCTACAGATCGGCTAAAATTTTGGGCGCTGGTCGGCGCTGCAAAAACACCGGTACACTGCAAAGGCGTCAAGGCCATTTTTTGCCAGCGCTATATGCGCCTGGGAGTTGCTCGATGTTCCGGCTAATGCTCATTGGTTTCGTGAGTCTTCTGCATTGCGCGTGTGCCGCGCCGTCGGCGCTGATGCAGCACACGGTTTCCTCCGATGGTCATCCCATTACCGTGTGGCAAAAAAGCGCAGCGAATGCTGAGGAAGCCGTTCTGCTGGTGCATGGTCGTACCTGGAGCGCGTTGCCCGATTTTGATTTGCAGGTGGTGGGTGAAGAGCTGTCTTTGATGGACGGTTTGGTCGAGCACGGCTACGCGGTCTATGCCATCGACCTGCGCGGTTACGGCAAAACACCACGCGATGAAACAGGCTGGTTGACGCCAAATCGAGCGGCCGACGACGTGGCGAATGTGTTGCGCTGGATCAGCGGCTCGCAGGAATGGCTGCAAAAGCCCCACCTGTTGGATGGTCAATGGGCTCGACGGTCTCGCAACTGGCGCTGCAGCGTCATCCCGGCGCAGCATCATCACTGACGCTTTTTGGCTACTGGCGCGATGATGATGTGATGCTGCCGGCCGACGCGCCAGAGCGCATGCCAAAACATGAGAAGAATACGGCCGCAGCGGCAGCCAGCGATTTTATTTTGGCCGGTTCCATTAGTCGGCGCGCCATTGATGCCTACGTGGCGGCGGCGTTGGCCAGTGACCCGGTCCGCGTGGACGTGCGCCATAGCGATCAATACAACGCGCTTGATGCGGCAGCCATTGACGTGCCGACGCTCGTGATATTTGGCGAGTACGATCCGATCGCGCCCATTGCGCGTCAAACCAAATTATTTGAGCGACTGGGTACTGGCCACAAGCAGCTGATTAGCGTGCCTGGCGGTGACCACGCCGCCTTCCTGGAGGCACCGCGCGTATTGTTCATCCATGAACTCATTGCGTTTTTTGACACGGTTGCACCCTAGCCTGCGACGCCGCGCCTAGGTCGGTATATATCGGTCCATATTGTCGTCAAGGAATGCGGCCATCACGCCGAGCCCCTCTTCAATATTGGCGCGCCCAAATCCAATTCTGAATCGATCAACCGGCGTCGCCATCAGTTCAGAATGATAAATAGATGCCGGTAGCAGCAGGACACCTACGTCCTCGATCAAGGATGTACACAGTGACTCGACGCCACCGCGGCCGATGAAGCGGGGGTAAGCAATGCAACCGCCGTCCGGATGTTGCCACTCAAACAGCCTGGCGAAGCGCGCGAAGAAGGTATCGAGATGGGCAATGTTGTTGCGCACCAGCGCGCGGTTGCGTGCCAGAATTTGTTCGCGCGCGGTCAGAGCCATAAGTGCAAGTCGCTCGCTCGGCGCGGAATTGCAGATAGACAAATAGTGCTTGTAACGTTCAAGACGTTGCAGCGTAGGCGCGTGCCGGCAAGCAATCCAGCCAACGCGCAGGCCGGGCAGGCCGTAAGCCTTGGACAAGACGTTCAATGACAGTCCTTTTTCGTAGGCATCCGCCGCTTGCGGCAGCCGTTTGTCCTCGTCGAGCTCCAGCAAGCGATAGACTTCATCATTGAACAGGTACAGGTCGTGCTCGCGGCACAGTTCGATGAGCTGTGCGTAGTCAGCGGCGGGCATGATAGCGCCGGTTGGATTATTGGGAAAGTTGACCGAAATCAATCGGGTATTGGGCTGGACCGCGCGGCGCACATCGTGAATATCGAGGCGCCACTGATTGTTCGCGTCCAGCGGCACACCGGTTACCGCGCACACGTCCAGCGGGATGGTTTCAGCGGCCTGATAATTAGGCACCACAACTATGGCGTGGTCGTCTTTGTCCAGCAGCACGCGCATCGCGGCGTACACGCCTTCCTCGGCGCCAGCAAAGCACAGGATATCGGCTGGCGCGAGCGTGTCGTAGGTCGTCGCAATGGCTTCGCGCAGGTCCGGTGCGCCCCAGGTTTCGGTGTAACCCAAATGCAGGTCATCGAGGCCTGCATCGTCGCCCGAAAGTGCCCGCAGCTCGCCTACTGTCATACTCTGCACGTCGGACGCCGTCATATGATGACGGGCTCTGAACTCCCATTTGGAGAAGAAAGTTTCGAGAACGAAATTGCGCATGCGCGGCCCGCCAGCTTTGTCACTATTATGTTGGATTGCACCGTATCATTTCACGGCGATGATAGATTGAACCGTTCAAACCAGCGGACCATAATGTTATATTGATATATCATTTGAACGTCGGCGCACTCGGCCGCCCCAACATTCATGAGAGATAACCATGGAAAACAGCCTGAATCACGACATGGATTTACCCAAAAGCCGCGACGATCTGGCGCGCTCGCGCTTTGTGGCCGGTCTGCGCGCATACGTTCTGACCGACGTCGCAACCCAGCTGCGTAGCGACTACGAAGCCAATATCGAGCCCGCGCTCAAAGAATCCGACGCCGCGCCGAAAGACGGCTGGGACGTGCATCGCGCCATCAAGGGCAGCGACACGTTTAAACGCTACAGTTCGCTGCGGTGTACTGCGCAGGAGCTCGTGTGGAATACGGTGATGGACAACATCGAGCAACACACAGACACACTGGAAGCAAAATTCGACGAGCTGCATAACGATCAGGCACGGGCGCAAGGCACGATAACGCTTGATCCTGAACTCGAGATCCCCGCCTACGTCAACGCGGTGGACGTGCACTTGATGCCCGGTAACTACGGTGGCAAAGACGAATCCGTCGTTGCGGGCTCCGTCTACGATCAAGGCCTCAACGTTTTTGCGTTTGGCATGATGGGGCGGCGTCTGAATGACATCGGTTGGTCAATGGCCAAGTGGTATCAGGCGCGCCGCCCGGACGACAAGCCGGCGGTCATTGTCGATGTGGGCTGTTCTATTGGTCACAACACGTTGCCGTGGAAGCAAACCTACCCCGATGCGCAGGTTTATGGCGTCGACGTCGCGGCGTCTTGTCTGCGCTACGCACACGCCCGCGCACAGGGCATGGGCGTCACCGTTGACTTCAAGCAGGGCAAGTCTGAGCAACTCGATTTCGCTGACAACAGCGTGGATGTCGTGTTCAGCTCAATGTTCTTGCATGAGCTGCCCAAGGAGGCGATCGATGCCTACCTCAAGGAAGCGCATCGTATCCTCAAGCCCGGTGGCTTCATGCTCAATATGGAGCTGCCGCCGAACGAAAGTCTGTCACCCTACGATTCTTTCTATCTCGACTGGGATTGCTACTACAATAACGAGCCGTTTTATAAGGGCTTCCGCGATCAGAGCTACCGTCAGCTTTGTGTTGATGCCGGTTTCCCCGCGGAGAAATTCTACGAAACGGTGATGCCGCGCTTCACCTACACGGACGAAGAGACCTTTATGGAGGCGGTGAAAGGCGACGTAAAGTTTGATGAAAATACCGGGCGACTGGCCGACAGTATTCAATGGTACGGTTTCGGCTCACGCAAGGCACTGGACTAGAGCATGGCACTCGACAGAACCGTCAAGGGTGGCCGCAAGGCATTTTTTTCCGACCCTGAACTCGACCGTATGCTGGCACGCATGGCGCAGCTGATGGCCGAGCATTGGGCCGTCAAGGAAAGACTGCTAACGATCGAGGCCCTGCTCAAGGAGCGCAACATCATTAGCGACGAGGACATCGACCGCTTCGAACCCAGCGCAGAGCTGGAAGGCGAGTGGCTCGAACAGCGTGACAAACTGATTCGTCGCGTGCTTGAGTCTGGTCAAAACATAGAAAAATAATCAGGCCGCCGTCGCGGGCCGATCTACACAATAATCGAACGAGCGGAGATTAGGCCATGTTGACGCATTCCTGGATGGTTCTCATTCATATCCTGTTGCTGGTGTTTTGGCTGGGTACGGATCTGGGCGTGTTTTTGGCGGCAAAAATGTCAGAGCGGAGCGACCTGAGTGTTGAGACGCGCGGCTCATTGATGCAGCTGGGTATGGTGCTCGATCGCCTGCCGCGCACGGCCGTGATCCTGATTTTGCCCAGTGGTTTTACGCTGGCGAACAACCTGGGAATGGTGCAGTTATCGTCCGCCATGTTGCTCGGTATCTGGCTGCTGGCCTTTGCCTGGGCCGCGCTCATGTGGATGGGTTTTCTAAAACCGCAGTCCAGCATTGAGGCGTTGTCGCACAAGGTTAACTTCTTCATACACGTCATTTTGGTGGGTGTGCTTGCGTACGTGATCATGACGCTGTGGGGCAGTGCGCCGCTGTGGTTGAGCATGAAGTTGGTCGCTATCACGCTGGTTCTGGTGTGCGGGATTGCACTGGACATCACCTTCAAGCCGGCCGTCATAGCCTTTACCGATATCATGGCCAATGGCGCGACACCCGAACGGGATGCGGTCTACAGCAAGGCGATTGCGCCGGTCTACTGGTGGGTCATCGGGATCTATATTTTCGTGTTAATGGCTACTTATTTCGGTGTCGTTAAACCGGGCTGATGGACGAGCCATCCCCGTACCCGGAGCTGTTCGAGCCGATCAATCTGCATGGTGTGACGGTGCGCAATCGCATCGTGCACGCGTCGATGACCACCAAAATGGGCCGGCATCAAGCGGTCACCGATCCGCTGATCAACTATCACCGAAATCGCGCGGTGGGCGGTACGGGCATGATCGTCACCGAGCCGGTCGCAGTGCAGCCGTGGCACAAACAGCCCTACAAAATTAACGTATTTGAAGATGGCGCCGGTTTGGCGCGGTGGGCGCGCGCTGTCGAGGGTGAAGGCTGCCGCCTGCTCGGTCAGTTGCAGGATTCTGGTCGTGGCCGCCACGAGGCGGGCAAACACCCGTACGCGATTGCGCCATCGGCGCTGCCCGACGACTTGAGCTGGACCGTGCCACGGGCCATGGACGGTGACGCCATCGAGGCGATGATCGATCGCTTTGCCGACGCTGCCCAGCGTTTGCAGGACGCGGGCTTCAGTGGCGTTGAACTATCGGCCGGACATGGGCACCTGTTCCACCAGTTTTTGTCGCCGTGGTCTAACCGGCGTGACGACGAGTGGGGCGGTGATATTGCCGGGCGCACGCGCATGGTGATCGAACTGGCGACACGCATTCGCGCGCGCTGCGGCGACACGTTTATCGTGGGCCTGAAACTACCCGGCATCGACGGCGTGACGCACAGCGTCGATCTCGACGAGGCGGCCCGACTGACGCGCGCACTGGCGCTGCCCAAACTGTTTTCCTATTTTTGCCACGCGCAGGGTTCGCATTCGCCGTGGCTCGACATGCATGTGCCCGAGATGACCGGGCCGCGCGCTCCGTTTACGCATGTGGTTCAGGCCATGCGCGACAGTGCGGGTGATATTCCGCTGATGGCGTTGGGCCTGATTACCGACCCGGCGGAAGCGCAGCGGCTGCTTAGTGACGGTGATGCGCAGCTCATTGGGGTTGGGCGACCATTGGTCACCGACGCGGCGTGGGCCAACAAAGCCAAGGCAGGCCGCGCTGCGGAGATACGTTATTGCGTGTCGTGCAACACCTGCTGGGCCACCATTATTCGCGACGGCAAGCCAATTGCCTGTGACAACAACCCGCGCGTTGGTGAAGAACTCGAAGCGGACTGGTGGCCGATCACGACCCCAAAACCGCGACGCGTGGTGGTCGTTGGCAGCGGCGTCGCGGGCATGGAGGCGGCCTGGGTTGCGGCGGCGCGTGGCCACGAGACCACACTGCTTGCGCGGGGCGATCAGGTGGGCGGCAAGACGTGGTTGCAGGCGCTTTTGCCTGGCGGCGAAAACCTGAGCAGTGTCTATGATTACCAACTGCAGGCCGCACAGCGTGCAGGCCTCGATGTGCAGGTGCGCGGGCAGGTAACCGCCG
>CAYGSQ010000090.1:0-9926 GCA_964352435.1 uncultured Gammaproteobacteria bacterium
CGATTATCGCGAGTGGCCGGTGGCAGCGGGCGCGACAATACCGTCGCGATTGAGACTGACGCTGCCGCGAATGTCCTCGAGTGCCACCGGCCACTCGCGATAATCGAGTCGCGCGCCGGCCGGCGTGATATCGACCTGATAGTCCAGCTCGCGCCATTTTTTGATTTGCATCGACAAGCTCAGCGCCGTGCGTGCCGGGCCGCTCGGCTTCAGATCGCGCAACAAACCCTCAAAGCGCGCAGCCGCCGGTGTCGTGATGAAATACTCACTGACCAGTTCCAGCGGCGAACTGGTGGCGGTGTTGATTTCGAGCACCACATCCTTGAGGTCGGCAATGCTTACATCACCAGTGTCGATACGCGCCTGCCCGAACAACCCGTCGCTGACCGTCGCACTAAGTGCACGACCCGCGAAGCGCACGCGGCTGTCGATTGCCGTGGCAACCGGCCAGTTGCGCCCGAACGCCAAGGCCAGATCCTCAACGTCGACCACGGCTTCAAACAAGCCCTCCTGATCTTCACCCGCGTAAGGAAACTGGTCCAGCGCTCCGCGAATGTTGAGCGTTGCGCTGCGTGCCGTACCGCCGCGCAGCGCATTGGTTAGCCAGTCGACCAACTTGGGTTTCATTATTTTGACGGGAAGATAGTTCAGCGCTTTGGCAATATCGAGATCGCCAATGTCGGCTTTGAGGACCAGATCAGGGGCCACATCGCCAGCATGTGTCCGCAGTTCAACCTGTGCCAGTGCGTCGAAGTCCTCGGTCGCAAGCAAAACATTATCGCTCACCACACGCCAACCATCGTCGCTTTCGCGCCAGCTTACCGAGCCGGTCAAGCGCCACGCGGCCAGCACATCGGCAAACACTTGCGGCGCATCAAGCGTCAGAGCGTCGGCGTCAAAGTTGAGGCTGCCGCCAAGATCATCGGAGCGGATGTTGCCACTGAGACCCTGCACGCCTGGGATGCGACCGTCACTGGACCATCCCATCCGATCAAAATCGCCTTCCAGCGTGACGCTCATGGCGTCTTCATTGTCCATGCGAACGACCACATCCAGATTGGTCATATCGCCTACGGGTTGGTGCGCGCGTGCCAGATCAGACAAACGCCCGGTGGGCACCGCGGCAAGCAAAGGCGCCAGATCGTCCAACCGGGCAAACGGCAGCTCAGCGTGCCAGCGTCGCTCGCCGCCCGGGCCCTCGTCGAACGACACGCTGGCATTGACCGATGGCCACGCCTGTTCGCCACGCTCGACATAGACATCGTGGGCCTGGCCGCGCCAGCCCAGTGGCGTACGATCCAGTTCAAAACGTCCGCGCAAGTGACGGTAGCGTTCGCTTTCATTTGTGTCGCGCGCGGCCAGGTCCTGCACATTAAGATCAAGGCTGGCCGTTTGCATACGCGGCCCCTCGAACGACGCCCACGCCACAATGTCGCCCTTGCCGCTGACAAACGGCAAGGGATAGCGGTCCATCAAATCACTAACCGGCGCAAGGTCAAGATCGCTGCCAGCCACATACACCTGCCAACTGAGCGTGTTCACATCCGACAGCGCACCGTCAAACTCAGCGGACAACTCCAGCGCATCGCCCATGCCTTGCGGCGGCAAAAGCGAGCCGTCGATGCGCAGACGACGACCATCAATATCGACGTTCACGTCAACGCGCGGTACCGTCACAGGCTCACCCAATTCGCGGGTGTAGCGCACGCGTGCCTCACGTAAAACATAGTGCCCATCGGGCAACGGCCAGTTTGTCGTGCGCGTAGTGGGCATCGGTTCGGCCGATCTGGCCTGACGCCCGAGCACGGAAAAACGACCGTCGGCGTCCTGATGAATTTCGATGTCGAGGCCGCGCAACACAACGACATCGGGCACGACCGCGCGGTTGCTGATAAACGCGCCCATGTTGAGACTGACATGGCCTTCGCGCGCTTCAAGCAACGTGGTGTCGCGCTCCGCGTCGAACACCGTGGCCCCATAAAAAACCAGCTCAGGACCGCGCAAGCGAAAACGCACATCCAGACGTTCAAATTTGACCGGCACACCCAACGCACCGCCGGCAGCGGCTTCAATACGCTCGTGAAAGTCGGGCACCATCGGTACCAAAATTCGGAACAGACCGATTGCCAGAGCGATCACCACGGCCACAAGACCAAAAGCAACCGCACTGAGGCGCCACAACGTACGCAGAACACCGCGACCTTTCGGCACTTTCGGTTGCTCTTCAAGTACGTCCGTCATGTCTACATTACTACCACGTCAAATTGGTCGTTTCGGTAGGCGGTTTCCGCCTGGAGTCGAATCGGCTTGCCGGTAGCCTCTTCCAGTTCGGCAAGAGCGCCCGACTCCTCGTCCAGCAACAGGTCGGTCACCTCCTGACTGGCCAGCACCATCAGCTGCTGGAAATCGAATTGGCGAGTCTGGCGCACAATGTCGCGGAAAATCTCATAGCACACAGTTTCCGCTGTTTTCATAAAGCCACGCCCGTCACAGGTAGGACAAGACTCACACAGCAAATGTTCCAGACTTTCGCGCGTGCGTTTGCGGGTCATCTCAACCAGTCCCAACTCCGACACGTCGCTGACAAAGGTCTTGGCGTGATCATTGGCCAGATATTTAGAAAGCGCCTGCAGCACCTGATGTCGATGCTCAGCATCTTCCATGTCAATAAAGTCGAGAATAATAATGCCGCCAAGATTGCGCAGCCGCAGCTGACGAGCAATGGCTTGCGCTGCCTCGAGGTTGGTTTTGAAGATGGTATCTTCGAGGTTACGGTGACCCACAAAGCCGCCTGTATTGACGTCAATGGTCGTCATCGCTTCGGTCTGATCGATTATCAGATAGCCGCCTGACTTGAGCTGCACCTTGCGGCCCAGTGCTTTGTGAATTTCATCTTCCACGTTGTGCAGATCAAAAATCGGACGATCGCTCACATAGTTTTCGATGACCGGTGCCAACTCGGGAATAAACGTCTGGGCAAAGTTGGTCATGCGCGCATAGGTGTCTTCGTTATCAACACGAATGCGTTCGATATCCGCGCTCAACACATCGCGCAAGATACGCCGCGGCAAATCAAGATCTTCATAAACCAGCCCGGCACTGGGCGTTTGTTCGCGGCGCGCACGAATGGCCGCCCACAATTTATTGAGAAACATCATGTCTGCGCGCAGCGCATCGTAGGATGCGCCCTCGGCGGCGGTGCGCACGATGAAGCCGCCACTTTGTTCGGGCGGACGGATGCTCTGAACCAGGTCGCGCAGGCGCTTGCGCTCCTGTTCATCTTCTATACGGGTCGACACACCAACCGTATCGCCCCGCGGCAGGAATACCAGGAAGCGCGAGGGTATGGAGATAAACGTGGTCAAGCGAGCGCCCTTGGTCCCCATTGGGTCCTTGAGCACCTGCACCAGAATGTCGTCACCTTCGCGAATCAGGTCGCGGATATTGCCCGAACGCGCATCGCTTTCCGCGGCGCCCGGCACGGCAATATCTGATGCATGCAAAAATCCGGTGCGCGACAGGCCCACCTCCAGAAACGCAGCCTGCATGCCGGGCAACACGCGTGACGCGCGACCCTTATATATGTTGCTGACCAATCCGCGACGCGAACTGCGTTCGAGCAAGACTTCCAACAACACACCGTTTTCGACCACCGCTACCCGGACTTCTCGCGACGAGACGTTAACGAGAATTTCTTCTTTCACGCCACATTACTCATAAGGCCACACGCAACGCCAGCCTGGCGCAACAGTATGACTGTTTCGCACAGCGGTAGCCCAACGACGCCCGAATAGCTACCCTCAATGCGCTGCACAAACTGCGCGCCCAAACCCTGAATGGCATAACCGCCTGCTTTGTCACTGGGCTCACCGCTGTGCCAGTAAGCGCTCATTTCATGGTCATCAATCTGGCGCATGTGGACCCGGGTGCAGGTCACAGTTTGCACAACCTTTATATCGCGCTGAATTGCGACGCCGGTCAATACCTCATGTGCGCGCCCGCTCAGGCTACGTAGCATGGCAGCCGCATCGCTTTGCGTTGCTGGTTTGCCCAGCACGCGGCCATCGACAATCACCGACGTGTCTGCCCCGAGCACCACCGCGCCCACGGCACTCATGGCAACTGCCGCCGCCTTTTCAAGCGCCATGCGCCTGACATAGTCGTGTGGCGATTCCCCGTCGTGTTGACGCTCATCAATGTCCGCTGGCGCAACATCGAACGACACGGCAATTTGACTTAACAGCGAAGCGCGCCGTGGTGAGCGCGAGGCCAGAATAACTTTAGCGTTTTTCACTCTTTGCCATCTCGAATTGTGACGTGCTTCATTGTGACTTAATCAACCAGATTGAGCCCGGTATTTTGTTAAATATTACCGCAAGTTATGTAGAAAATCGTGGGTCCATTCTGTGACGAAGTTGGTTTGCCACTGGAAACGCGCGGTTTATTGTCAGCTAACGTGATGCGCCATGGATATCAGGCACGAACATGCAGCACGCCGCGGCAGGCCAACTTCACATCGGAGAGGCACGCCAAGACCAAGCAATGACGCATGGTCAGGACTAAAGTAGCAGGGAGTGCTTCAACATGGATGTACTATTGGTCGAAGACGACCATCTTGACGCGGAAATGGTCGAGCTCACGCTTAGCCGTGATACGCGCAATCGTTATCGTCTGACCCACGTGCAAACTCTTCACGAAGCGCTGGACCGGCTGGAAACCGAGCGCTTTGACATCGTCCTGGTCGACCTGAGCTTACCTGATGCCACGGGCGACGAAGCCGTCAATCGCATTACTCAAACCTACAGCACGATGCCCGTTCTGGTTCTGAGCGGCAATTCCGATCCTGAATTTGCTACGCGCGTCATTCGAGCCGGCGCGCAGGACTTCATTGTCAAAGGGGCAGACTCAGCCGCGTCGCTGGCTCGCGCAATGGCCTACGCGGTGGAACGAAAAGCTACGGAAAGCAACCTGAAACGCCTCGCATCCTACGACCCCTTGACCAATCTGGCGAATCGCCAGGAGTTTTGCACACAATTGAAAAAGGCCTGTGCACGCGCCGACCGCCACGGCACAATGGTCGCTCTGATGGTTTTTGACCTCGATCACTTCAAGATGATTAATGATGTCCACGGCCATCACGCCGGAGACGATTTGCTGTGTCATGTTGCCAAAAAACTGCAGACCGGTATTCGTGTGGGCGACACCGCAGCGCGACTGGGTGGCGACGAATTTGCCGTGATCCTGGAAGACATTCCGCACGAGCGTTCGGTCTTGCGTTGGTCGCAACAAGTCCTGTCTTCGCTGAGCCAGCCAATCACTATCGGTGAAACCAGCCACCCGATCTCGGCCAGTCTGGGTGGCGCGTTATACCCAAACAATGGACGCACAGTCGACGAACTGATGCGCAGCGCAGACATGGCAATGTACGACGTCAAACGCAGCGGCCGTGGCAACGTTGCACTTTATGACGACAACATGGACGCGCGCCGGCAGCGCCACGTCGATCTTGAAGCACAGCTTCGCAACGCTGTGTCGCACAATGAACTTGTGCCCTACTTTCAACCGAAAATCTCGCTGGATGACGGCTCACTTGTGGGCATGGAAGCGCTATGCCGCTGGCATCGCACCAACGGCGAGATCGTCGAGCCCAATGAGTTTCTGCCCATCGCAAGACGACTGGGCCTGATGACCGAAGTGGGCATGTTTATGCAGCGTGCCGTGGCCGAACAAATTCTGGAATGGCACGCCAGCAATGGTCCACGCGTACCTATTTCGATTAACGCGGATGCACAGGAAATCAGCACGCCAGCGTTCGCGACACGTTTCATCAACTACCTTGAAAAAGTCAAACTGCCGGCGTCCTCAATGAGCATTGAGATAACCGAGACCACGCTGGTCGAACCCAGCGAAACCTGTCTCGACAATCTGGACATGCTGCGCCGCTCCGGAATACGCGTCGAACTTGATGACTTCGGTGCCGGCCATGCAACGTTCAACTATCTACGTCAATTCCCGCTTGATGCGTTGAAGCTCGATCGTTCCCTCGTGATCGGTCTCGACACTGACAAGCAGTGCATTACCATCGTGAAGGCGATGATTGCACTAGGTCGTGAACTTGGCCTGGACGTCATCGCCGAAGGCATCGAATCGGCCGCACAACTGCACACGCTGCGACGCATTGGCTGCAAAATTGGACAAGGCTTTTTTATCAGCAGACCAATGGCTGGTCGCCAGATCGAGCAATGGCAGCGGGTAGTACAAAAAACCCTGTCGCTCAAGCCGCTTAGCGACCAAGCCGAAGCTATGGACGATGCCATTGAGCTCAATGATCGGTTGCTACCGCAGTCCAGTGTCATCGCCGAACCAACACCACGCCCGGCTCAGGTCACGCGCGCGACCGTGACGCCCATTACCTCCGTAATTCAACCACACGCCAATAGTGGTCAATGAGGTGAACGGCTTCTGAGAAGCCGTCGCCCGCTTCCGTCTTGAGCATATAGCCTGCAACGCTCAGGTTGTACGCTTCGTAAATGTCGTATTCGCTGGATGACGTTGTCAAAACGAAAACCACCAGATCGCGCAGATCATCGGACGCGCGAATCTTGCGCAAGAACTATCGACATACAGCGCCTGTAGTCAGTTCCACTGCCAGACCTAGCTGCGCCGCGCCAAGCGCACGGCAGCTGGATAGCGCTTCTTCAAATTTCTCCACTGACGAATCTGGTCCGAACGCCCAAGATCATCAGTCACCGAATCCCACAATTCTGATATGACCTCGAGGGCATCCGCCGGCGCAATCTCGCGGCGGTCCGCGCGGCGCAGATACTCGTCGAGAATCTCGAAGTACTGGTTGCGCCCACGCAAGTACAAGTCAGGAATTGCATTGCCCATCGTTTTGCGATGGACGCTCAGAAATTTGGCGCCATAGGCTTTTTCGATCGCCGGATCGGAATAATGCTGCGCGTGAAACGGATCGAAGAATCCCTCACGCCGTACGGCCAAAGTAGAAATTTGCGGATCCGTGGCAAACGCGGCGAACAGCAATGCCAGTTTCGGCTGCTGCGATGTCACAGGAACGGCATAATTCCAACCCCAGTTGAAGTAGCCGAACTCGATCAACTTTCCGTTCACGCGTCCACCTGGGGTCGGCGCGACAATCAAATCGTCGCCAAACCCCTGGCTGTTGGCGAGAAAATACTTCTGGCTGCCGCCCCAACCAATATTGCACAGGACATTGCCTTGCGCGAACAGCTGCCAGTTATCCACAAGACCCGCGCCACGCACGCTTGGATGAAGATAACCGGTAAGTTCTACTAGCTCCTCCAACGCCATGACCGCCTGAGGCTCACGAATCTGAGGCCGCATTTGGTCGTCAAAGGGAAGCAAACCCTTCGCGTGCAGGCGAATCCACCACTCCCAGGCGATGTAACCGGGCGCGCGAAACAACGCACCGCCGAATCGGCCCTCAGACGGCGCATGATAGAAACGGATCAAACGGTCCAATTCTTCAAACGTCGAGGCCGGCTTTGGCGGCTCACCAAACTTGTCCGCGAATCGCGAAACCAATGCCGGATTGTTCAATAACTTGCCGTTGTAGAAACAGACGTAAACGTCGCCATCCGTTTGCAACCCAAAGCGTTTTTGATCGTAGTAGTCGCCCAAAGTGTAAAGCGACTGAGTACCGATCAACCGCTCAACATTGCCATCAATCGCATCAAAGTCGAGCAGCACGTTTGCTTCCACCAGGTCGGGTATACCGTAGGTCGCGGGCAATGCGAGATCGATGCGCTCACCGTTGGCGTGGGCCAGAAAAAGACGAGTATTGATATCGTCGACGGCAACGGTCGAGATCTCAACCTTTACGCTGGTCGCGGCCTGAAATTGCTCGATTACCGGCAGCAAATTAGTTTCACTGCCCGCTGGCAGCAAAAGTTGCAGCGGCTGATTGTGTGTCTTTGAAAGGCGCCGTGCTGCGTCCAGAATTCTATCGACAGATGCCCCCTGCGCAGTATTGGCTCGTGCGTACGTACTTAGTGCGAAAGCACCAAGTCCGACGCAAAATTGTCGTCGCTGCCATCCTGTCACGAAACGCTCCCTTGCTTCGAATTATCATGGCGACGCGTTCGAGCGCCACCCGATCAAGATTAGTGTAGTCTTTGTCAGGATCGATTTACAATTGGCATGGATATCCGATTTGGAACTGACTGGGATGGCGTCCAACAGCGTTGCACGGCCGCTGGTGACAGTGTATGGCGTGCTGATCGGCCTGCTCGTCGTTGCTGTGCTCATAGGCACGCTCGCCGTCCGCAATTTGCGCGAGCCGCTGCGTATGGCTACCGAGTCCGGCCTTGAAACATCAGTCGCCGGGCGCGAGCTGAGCAGCGCAATCTATACACTCGAGGAAACCGTCACGACGCGCACGGCCCGTGCACGCCAGGATGTGGCCGCTTTTCACGCGCGCGCCGTGGCCCAGCGAGCCGAGCTCCTGACCCAGGGAAACCGCTTGTTCGAGAGCGCCACGGCGGGCCCTGCACTCGACGCATTGCGCGTTGAGTTACCGTTTATTTCTGACAAAATCGACAAGATTGTCGCCGTCGAGCGTGCATTGGCTGAATCGAATGATGCCATGTTGCGTCTGGGCGATGACGCGCAGATGGCCGCCACCAACGCCATTGCCCTAACGCGTGAACATGCGTCGCAGTTTTTTTCTGGCCACCCAAAACAAACGCGCAGGTTAGCCGATATTCGATTCAACTTGTCAACGCTAAATCTGCATACGCGGACCGCCATCAGCACCGTTGATGCGGCCGCACTACTCAATGCCGAGAGCTTGTTCGCATCGCAGTTGCGACGCGCCGTTTACGAAGTGTCTGTCCTGCCACAGTATGAAAAGAAAGCGCAACTGAGCCAGGCTCTCAGCGTATTGTTTGAACACGGACGCGGGAAGACCAATCTATTTGGCCACGCCAAGCGTACCGCTGCATTGGCAAGTGAGCTTGAAGAACAGCTTGGCAACTTTCGCAGCCTGAGCTTGAAAATTCACGCCATTTCACTGGCGATCGCACGCACCAATGACGCGGCAACCGAGAGCACGCTGCGCGCCGCGCAGCGCGGCCTGCAGCGCTATCAAACCGCCTTGATCTTCGCCACTATCTTTGCGGCGCTCTTGGGCTTCTTTGTATTACGTCGCTACGTTTACGAGGCGGTAGTCCTGCGCCTACGCCGACTAAGCGCGACGACCAGGCGCCTGAGTCACGGCGACCTCAATGCAACGGTAGATGCCGCGGGTAAAGACGAAATCTCAGAAGTCAGCCAGGCGCTGGAAACCTTTCGCCAAAATGCCCTGGATCTAGCCATCTCCGAGAAGGCGCTGGCTCAGCGTTCATTCGAACTGGAAGAAGTAAACCGCGAGCTCGATAACTTTGCCTACGTCGCCTCCCACGATCTGCGCGCGCCGTTGCATGGCGTCGATTCGCTGGCGTCATTCGTGCAGGAAGATTTGGCGGATACCCTTCCTGAAGAATCCGCGCGACATCTTGCGCTGATGCGCGCGCGCATCAAGAGATTGCACGGCCTGCTGGATGCGTTGTTGGCGTATTCGCGTTTGGGGCGCAAGGACGCTCATCCGGAAAACGTCGACCTGGACAATCTGGTGCGTGACAGTGCGCTGCTCTTTGAAAAGGCTGGCTTTGATTTAGAGTTTGATTTGAATGTGGGTCAAGTCTCTATCGTGGCGACGCCTTTTGAACAGGTGGTACGCAATCTGGTCGACAACGCCGTCAAACATCACGACCAACCGCAGGGGCGAATCACGATCCGCACCACCGTTGAGGATAACGTTGTGCTGCTCGAGGTCGGTGACGACGGACCCGGCATCCCGGCCGAATTTCACGAGCGGGTTTTCGGCATGTTCCAGACCTTGAAGG
>CAYGSQ010000091.1:0-251 GCA_964352435.1 uncultured Gammaproteobacteria bacterium
GATCGCAAGGTATTCACCTGGATCGAGCCGCGCCCACTTGCCAGGGCGATCATGGTCAATCCTGGTGACCACTGCACTGAACGTTATCGTCCCCGTCCCCTGCATTGCATCCATCGAGTTAGACAGCAAATTGAGCAACGCGGTCGTAAGTAGACTGGCATCCACCATGGCCGATGCGCCACCCGACTGATCGTTGACTTGCAAATTTATTTGATCACCGACCGCCGCGCTAAATAGTGGTTTGGTTTTGA
>CAYGSQ010000091.1:261-1102 GCA_964352435.1 uncultured Gammaproteobacteria bacterium
CTCTGCCGCCGTGCATACGCGAGCAACTGTTGAATCAAATCTCGCGCGTGATCCAGGGCGCTATTGGAGCCGTCAAGCATTGAGCGCTGCAACGGCGTCGTCGCCGCACGCCCCAGGTGCTCGTTGGCAATTCGGACAACTTGCATCAGGTTGTTAAAATCATGGGCCACATTGCCGGTAAGAGCGCCCAGTGCTTGTGTGTGAGCCTTGTCCGCCATGGCCTTTTCAAGCTCTGCTTGTTCCGACACTTTTGCCAGCAGCGCCGCTGATTTTTCGGCCACTTCATGCTGCAACTTTTCGTTCAGGGTTTTTTGTTCCTCTGCCAGCTTACGGGCGAAATTACGGCGCTCGCTCAGGTACCAGATCAGGCCAAGCGCCAGTGCCGCCGTGACAATAAAACCAATCCACAGGTTGCGCGCCCGGTGCGCTCCGTTGGCCACGGCCAGAGACTCGCGCGCAAGCGCTTCGCTGGCGTCCGCCTCCGCTTGAAGGATGCGCTGGTCCTGTTCGAACTGCTTGATCTTGTCGCGCTGCTCGAGCGCCGTGCGTTGCGCGTCGAAATAACTGAGATCCTGTCGCGCACGTGACATCGCGCGCTCTTTGCCAGCACGCACGTATTCTTCAAACTGCGCTGCAATGTCGTCCGCGTCTTTAAGACCCAGCAAGGCGCGCGTCCGCAGTTCATGAATTTGTTCACGCACGATCGGCGGCCTGATCGGTTCCATTTGCATTCTGGCGAGCGCCAAAATCGCTTCCTGATATTTTTCCTGCGCGATGAGTGTGCGTGCCAGAGCCAGACGTGCATCGGCTGACTCAACAGGATTGGCACTTAGCAACTCGA
>CAYGSQ010000091.1:1112-9854 GCA_964352435.1 uncultured Gammaproteobacteria bacterium
TGTTTGGTAGGCGAGGCCACGGAGCGCTGGTTCTTTTGATTCGTCGAGAGGGCCCAACTGCCGATAGGCATCCGCAAGCAGTTCATATGCGCTGCCCTTTATGATCCCCGAAGCGTCCGGATACGTTTCAAAAAACGCCTCGAGTTCGGCCGCCGCGCCCGCCGCATCGCCCGTCAATGATTTGAGTTGCAGTCTGTGCAAGGTAATGGACTGGATGAAGACGGGGTTTACATCCATAGACATGAACGGCAGGACGCGCTGCTCCCACATACTGGCCGCGTCATACATCCGTTGTTCGATCAATAAAATGATGAGGTTATTTGCCACCGCCAGCGTGAACACGTCGTTGCCTGTCGCGATCGCGTCTTCCAACACCGAATGATAGGTTTCGATTGCGGCCAAAACCTGTCCTGATTCTTGCAGCGCTGCGCCATAGTTAGTGCGTGCGCGTAACAGCGCGGCGGGATCCGCCTTGCTATTGTCGCGCGCCAACATCGCCTTGAACCTGGTCAGAGCTTCGTCCACGCGCCCATTCGCAATGAATAATGACGCCATAAAAGCATCGATACGCAGTTGAACGGTGATGGATACATCATCAAACGCGTCGTTGTAACAGCCCTCGGTGTAGGTCAGGGCCGCGGCCGGCGACTCTGCTAGATAGTGCGCCGTGCCGATGGCCATGCACGAGCGCGCGCGCACTGTCGAGGTGACCGTATCAAGATTGCCTATCGCCGCTTCCGTGCGCTGCGCAAGTTCCAGCATGTCAGCCGGGCTACCTGCTCTGCCTTCGAGCAAGACCTTGATCCACTCCTCAATCTGCTCGATTGACGTCGTAGTTTGCTGCGCCTGAGCACAAATAGAGGGGGGCAGGAATAGAACCAGGCACCAACATAAATAGAGCGCCCAAGTCTGTCGCCGTCTTTGGTGAAGAGGCTTCCAGTGGCGTCGCGTTACCGTTTTAAACAAACGTCGCATCATCGATTTCGTTTTCATCACATATCTATTGATCCACGGAAGGCGCAACATTGCAAAGCCCAATGCACGAATTGAATCGGCACAAATGTCGGAGTAAAGTCGAAGCTTCGTGTGACACTAACAGATAGGCGGCGTTGCAAGAAGGTGTCTAATGATCTGTGGAAAGCGGGCCTAACGATCGCCGCCATTTTGGGCATGTACATGGGCGCGGTCAGGGCACAGGAGCGAAAACACGCAGCCAAACTGAACGAGTTTCAACGCCGGATCGAAAAATCAGAAGCCGCCGATGCCAAGGCGAACAAGCAAGCTAACGACGACAGTTAGAACGCGGCTAATCAAGCAATGCGCTGTGCCGACCATGGTCCATGGCTCCGCCGCCAAGCTATCGGTCTGTAATTCCAAATTCTCACACCAAATCAGTGCGCAAGCAATATTATCGATGGTGGTTTTGGCGTGTCACGGCCAACCGGTTACAGGACGATAAACAGAAACAAGCCCTGACCTTCTCTGCACAACGCATAAACTGACAAGGTGCGAACGAAGTTTGCCTTCACTGCGGCTGCGCCGATGACCGCTTCTACATGACTGTCTTCAAATACCTGTCTGCATCTTGGTCAGTCCGATTTGATATCAGATAAGTCGTCCATGCCTGCGTCTCATGGCACACCACCGCCAGTTCCCATACACAAAACGTATCTTTGTGTAATTCACCCTGCGGGAAGAGCGCAAAATCCGCCATCGTGTCAGCCTCCAGGAAGAAGACCGTTTTCCAAAGTTCATTGTTTTCACGCCACGTGCAGAGCCCCAGAAAGTAGAACCCTTCACCGCACCGATGCAAAAGAACGAAACCCAACTCTTCGGCCGATGGGCTGCCATCAGATGTCAGCTTGCGCGACACGAAACTTCGCGCAAGATTGCGGATCCCTTGTTCAACGGGTTGATCACTGCGGTTGATGTCATACCATTTCAGGCAGCCGATTGTCGGGTCAATGACACCATGGCAGCGGGTCACTTTCTCGTAGTGACGATAGGCTGGGCTGACTTGTAGGACTTCAGGCATTCCCCTCCGACAATTTCAGTCATACAACAAGACGACAGACACGTCAGGGAGCTAAACCACTGGGCCCCGGGGCCGAGAAGAAATTGAGTCTCATCACGCCAAGGTCAACCACATTGACAACGCCATCACCGTTAAAGTCAGCGTCGAGATCGCCGGTGCTAAAAAATGCCAGCCGCAGAAGCCCAAGGTCAACCGCATTGATGACGTTATCATTGTTAAGATCGGCGTCGCACAGATTGCCGTATCCATCCGCGTTGGTGTCGCGCTGGTCGGCGTTCGCTATAGTCGTGCAGTTGTCCGCTGAATCGACCACGCCATCCTGATCCGTGTCGACGATCGGATCCCCACTCGTGTAGTAAATATCATCCAGCGAAAAGGCCGCAGGCACGCCCTGCTCCTCCAAAATGGCGAATGGATAAGCCAGCATCCGCAGATCCATAAACAGCCCGCGGATATCGCTGACCGGAATCGACGCCTGACCCCATTCGCCATCCCGCACCAGGCCATAGGTAGTCTGAAATGCCGGGAAATCAACCCACGACTGATTGCCCCACGCGTCGATCATGCCAATCTTGAAAGTGACATTGGCAGGCATCTTGATTCTGAATTTTAAAAACCCGTCGCCGAAATCAAGCAGGTTGAGCGGTTGAATGGACATGACGCCCGCACCAAACCAGCCAGCACCCGTGGTTTGCCAGGACAACGCACCAGGGCCTTCGAAGGGCGGAATGCTGCCACTGGTCAGCGTGCCTTCCCAGACATAAATCTCCGAGGAAACCTCGGCTACCAGCGCACCGTTCGTTGGCGTCTCGTCCGTAAAGATACCAAAGGAACCCGCCTGTGCCTCAGGCGGCCCGATGTGCACGTCGCCCTGACCATTCCATTCGTAAACGCGAATGTAGTCGACATACATCTCGGCGGGAAACGGCATGGACACGGGTGCGCCAGAGCCGGGATCGCCGAGGTTGTACGTATCGGTGAAAGCACCGCCAACCGCCATGTTGATGATCATGTTGAACGGCGAGTTGAATTCGTCCGATTCCTCGTCAATCGTAAACGGCGTGGTATACAAATCGTATTCCACACCCTCGTCGACCACGGTGAAGCGCAGACTGTTTTCGTCCCAATAAAGACGATAGGTCAGGAACCTCTCAACGAGCGGGTTCGTCTGATTATAATAAGGTCGGCAGAAATCGTCGTCCGGATCATAGGCCAGACTTGCAGCACCACTGGGGTTCTGTGGATTGATCGCCGCTTCGGTGTAGAACAGCAAGTTCGAACCCACAACTTCATTGGCCGTAGAGTTGTCCTGATTGTTGCCGCCGTTATGGGCGTCATGTAAATCACGAAAGGCCTTTTTCCAGCCCATTTCCATCAAATCGATTTCGCCGCTGCGCGGCCAGCCATAATTGGACGTACCCAGAAGCCAGATGGCGGGCCAGCCACCGCCAGCAATATCGGGCATGCGAGCACGCGTTTCGAGCATGCCGTATTTGATCGAGACTTTGGATTTGCTGATGACGCGACCGGACGTATAGGAGAGCGGATTGCCCCATTGATCCGTAATGCCGGGACCGCTCTGTTCTCTGGCTGTAATGCGCAGCGCATTGTTGCCAGGCTCGCCAGGCACCACGGCGATGTCGACGTTTTCTTCCCTATAGAACTGCAACTCGCCATTGCCCCAGCCCCAGCTTCCGTTGCCGGTGAGTTTGATCCAGTTGTCCAGGGAGTCGAAACCTTCCTCCCAAATCAGAGGGCCAACCTGAGCGCTCGCCGTGGCACCCGACAAAAACAGCGCTAGTATCAGCAACCCTCTGGTATTCAAATCGTTCTCCAATATTCGGCACCCAACTTGTCAAAATACATAGCCAAATTCTCCGGCGAATCAACACATGCAAACCATTATCTCAGCCGAAGGAACTTCGTGTGATTCGCGCAAATACCTAATCGCGACGAGTGTGCCCCCCAACGCACGTCACGCCGAATAAACTCGTGTCAGCTCGCCAGCAAATTCGATGTCAACCGATCTTTATGCGGGCTGCGCATACGTGTAATTACGGATGCGGAAAATACGCATGGTCGCACCACTCGGCCCTGATAGGCTTGAAAACCACATGCATACATTGATCGGTACAAATGAAAGTTAAGCACATTCTGGTTCCCACCGATGGCTCCGAGTTATCCATCAAAGCGGCCGCAGCGGCTGGCGACCTGGCACGCGCGTTGAGTGCGCGGGTCACCGTGATTACCGTTTTAGACGAACAGTCGGTCATTCCCATTGCCTGGACCGGCGCTGCCATCGGCGCAGGCGCGGTTGCTACCGATACCACCGATTTTTCGGTGGAAACGGTGCGCGCCGATCTTGAAAAAAAAGCGCGTGAAAATACACTTGCACCAACTGTCACGCAGATCGGCGAAGTGAGTTCCGTTACGCAAGACATTTCCTGGGGTCACACCGCAACAAAGGTGATCGAGTACGCTTCCGACAATGACATTGATCTTGTCGTGATGGGATCGCACGGTCGCTCCGGAGTCAAAGCGGCGCTTCTGGGCAGTGTTAGCCACGCTGTCGTCAATCGCGCGCCGTGTCCTGTTATGGTGATACGCTAAGGCGCACCTGGCTCGCCTCAAAATCTGGTCATAGCACAAGACCGATATTCTAAAAACGATTGTATGGCGACGACAACATAAATGTCATCGACCTGGGCATCATCCGCGACCGCTTCTTCGACTCAATGGACGAGTTTTCGACCTTGATGGAGCTTGGTGCACAGCTCGTGTAAGCCCGCGCTGGTTTGCAAAATAAAACAGGCGAGCCCCGAGGGACTCGCCTGCATCAGTACTGCTCTGCATTTAGAGAAGCAGCTATAGCTTGCGCATCAGCTACGGACAGTTGCCGACCATACTTGGGCCCGGCGCGGCAAAGAAAAGCGTGCGCAACAAGCCCAGATCGACCACGTTTGCGACACCGTCCCCGTTTATGTCGGTCACCGGGTCGTTGGTGAAAAAGTTCTGCCGCAGTATGCCCAGGTCAACGACATTGACGATGCAGTCGTTATTGAAGTCTGCATCGCAGATGTTGCCGTAACCATCACCGTCGGCATCCACCTGTCCGGCGTTCGCCACATCCGTGCAGTTGTCTGTCGCATCCGGCACACCGTCGCCGTCACTATCGACCGCATCTTGCGTTGGCAGCACACACCATCCCGTTAGCGAGCCAGTGTCCTGGCCTTCGCTATCCACGATGTTGAGTGACCACGTGCCCGCGGCGCTCTCGCCGTTGAAGGCAGACAGTGGATTATTCGGCGCATGGGTACCGCCGATCGCAGGAGACGTGACAGAACACTGGTCTTCGACCGCGGTGCCCGCAGCGTCGTCAAGTGTGACGTCAATGTTGTCATTGCCGCAACCGAAGTTGACGTTAATCAATGGCAGTCCAGGACGATCGAGCAACACGACCGATGTGCCCGTGTCTTCATGCTCAAGCGTAACGATTAGATCGCCCACATACGTATGATCGACGGTCAGACTCACGTCAAGATCAAGCAACGAGGCACCCGCCGGCAACGTCACGCTATCCGTGACCCCGGCCGCATTATTGTCCGGAATCGCCAGTGTCATTTCACTGCAACCTTCAGGCAACAATTCGCAGACGCTCGGCGCGTCAGGTGGGTTATTGCACGAGAAACCAGCCTCAATATCGCAGCTTGATGAGCAGCCGTCACCATCGGCATTATTGCCATCGTCGCACTGCTCGCCGGGCTGCACAGCACCGTTGCCGCAGACGATCGCCGTACAAACGCTGGGACTCTCAGGCGGATTTACGCACGTGAAGCCTGGTTCGACCTGACAAGACGCTGAACAGCCATCGCCATTACCGAGATTGCCATCGTCGCAACTTTCGCCAGCACCCGTCGTGCCGTCACCACACACGGCCGGGACCGCATCAGCGCCATCAACGATTAGTGTTCCGGTACTTGCCGGATCCAGCCAGTCGACCAATCGCGTGGTTGGCGTGGCGCCACCAGCCCAGGCTTCCGAAAACTTGCCGTAGCAATCGGACAGGTTATTCGGCACGGATCCGGCGCAGGCTGCACCCCCGCCTGACAACACGCCAACGAGTCGTTTGGCAACCGGGTTGAAAGGATCGGGGCCATAAGTATTCCAGACACCAGAACCCGAGGAACCTGGCTCGGTCATGCCCAGCTCGTAGTTGTTAACATTCCAGTGGGTGTTGCCAACGCCCGTCGGCCCGATGCAGCTATTAACCGTCGTCAATGCATCGTCATTAAAGGCCAGTGACTTCTCGTCATTGCTCGGGTGGCTGATACCCACCGAGCTCGGTGGTACAGAACCCGTTGCATCCCAACCTGAGTAAAACGCACCGAATGATGGGTCAGGCTCGGTCGTCAGTTCCAGCAACGTAAAGTCGGCATCGGCGCGAGCAGCTCTCCAGATGGCGCCGCCTGTTTGCACGTCAGAGGCAATGCCCCCACTCAAGTCGCCACACACGGCCGATTCGAAATTCCACAGTACAACGAGAGATGGCGCATTACCGGCAGTCAATCCGCAGTGGTCGGCGGTGAGGTACCAGGAACGGAATGTGGCCGGCACGTCCATAATCATCGTGCCCGAGCAGAAAAAACTGCCGCCCAGAGAATATTGGCTGGAGCTGCGGATTTCGTCGCGCCAGTTGTCGCCTTCCGGACAGATCGTATCGATATTGCAAGCGCCCTGGCGACTCAGATTTGGCGTGCCAAATAGATCGCGATAGCCGGCGCCGACACGGCCCAGCTCAAGCTGCAAGCCGTTTTCGGCATCAGCGAAAACCTTGGCTGGTAGATACAATTCAATAACCGCGCTGTCGCCGGGCACCATCGGTGTCCAGTGTTGCCCGTGTTCACGATTGTCCTGATGTGTGTATGGACCATGGAAGTAGTCCTTGCTTTCGCTCATCACATGAAGCGTCGCGCCGGGCGGCAGATGGTAGCGCGTAAAACCAAAGTTAAGATCGGTAGCACCGCGCGCGTTAACACGATAACGCCACAAACGGTCACCGTTCGCCAGCGTCTCCCAGGTGCCGGCATCCTTTGGTGTCACAGACATATCCACCGGGATTGCATAGCGTAGTCCCCCCGGCGTGGTGTTGGCCGCATCTTCATCAAGACGCGCGTTCGCGTCCACGGCCGGCAGTGCAACGCTCGGCAATTGAGCAACAGCCTTGACGTTGGCCGAGCGACTTAAGGGATCGGCTGGCTGCGCCGCATGAGCACTCGTAAGCCACAAAAAACCTGCGGCCGCGACAGCGGCGCGCATTAATGATCTGGACGACATAATAAACTCCCCATTGGTAGATTCTGATGGATCTCTAAGGACTTCGTCTTTAGAACCCACTTTTCATCGTATCTGAACCGGCGTAGCGGGTTTCCCGATGCGCCTCGGCACACTAATGCACGATGCTCGCATTATGCAAACTCGCGCGCACGATTTGCGGTGCACAATAAGCGGCGATGCGGGCTTCCTGGACGCGGCGACACAGCTTCCTGTGGGGGATTGGCAAATATACTATGAAAGATCCGCCATTGATCTCGGCCAAATCCAGGTGGCGGCTTTGCGCCATTGCGTACGCTCACCATGATTGAATCTGGCACTGCACAAAGCGAAGCATTTGACGCGCAATCAGCTTGTTCAGAATGACGTTTCGAGGCGCGACGCCACGAGCATCCCGATGATCCCGGTGGGGTGCCAAAGTGTAGTGCCGTTGTTCAAAAAGTCGCGGTAGAGCGGCCCGTCATCATTCTGCTCATCGGTCGGGTCCACGCACAGAACGCCATCGATGGCGACGCAGCAACTGGGCAGTACATGTCGGTGCAGTAAATTCGACTCGAACACCCGAGGCGTTGGACAACGATCAAACGCTATGTCCACATAGTAGGGAATCCCTTCGAATACTATAGACGCGGGGTAAATAGTGCCGCAGTCCCGAGGGTGCCGGTTGTGTGGTAAGCGACGATTCAATCGCCCGATTCAGGAATGCTAACTCATGCACGGCAGCACGCACGGGGCAGCGATGCAACAAAAACCGAAATAGGTAACAATACGCGCCATGCGCCGAATATTATTCATTGCCGCAATAATCGCCATTTGCTGGACAGCGACTGCAGACGAACGGCCGCGCGTGGAACTTCATACCAGCAAAGGGGTGATTGTGCTGGAACTGTTCCCTGAGATGGCTCCGAAAACAGTGGCGAATTTCCTCGGATACGTGGAGACGCGCTATTACAACGGCATGATCTTTCACCGGGTCATCGACGACTGGATCATTCAGGCGGGTGCCTACACCGACGATCTGAACGCCTACGAAACACAACCCGCTATTCGCAACGAAGCGGCCAATGGCCTCAAGAATGAACGCGGCACGGTCGCCATGGCGCACGGCGATAATCCCCATTCCGCAGACTCGGAGTTTTTCTTTAATCTGGCGAACAATGTGGAGCTGGACCATAAACGCAAAACACCCGCAGGCTACGGTTATTGCGTGTTTGGCCGCATCGTCAAGGGACTGAAAGTCGCGGATGCCATTGGAGACGTCGCCACGCATGCACGTGAGGGGTTTGACGACCTGCCAGTGAAACCGGTCACGATCACGCGAGCAGTGGTGGTTCGCTAAAGTTGCGCTCTGGGGAGTCTGAACGGTGCAGGAGCAA
>CAYGSQ010000092.1:0-9816 GCA_964352435.1 uncultured Gammaproteobacteria bacterium
CTGGCGACCTGGTGGCCCGAGTCGGCGACAAACGCTTTGCCGTGATATTGCCTCAGGCCGATATCAAGACCGGCGAGCGTTTTGCAGAAAATTTTCGTCGCGCTGTTTACGACCTGTGCATCCCGTTTCCAGGCTCGGACGCAGCAGACCGGGTGACGGTATGCGTCGGCGCCGTCACCGTACCACCCACTCGCTTGCACGACCGCAACGAAGTTGAAGCGCTAGCCAGCGTCGCGCTCGAGCAGGCGCAAGCCGCGGGCTACAACTGCGTAGCGCTGGCCGCGCACGCAGCCTGATCGCCAAGCGGCCTCACCCACGGCCTAATTAGAGAATCAGCGGTAGCGCCTGACGGTGGTGCTGCGCTGACCAGTACGGGACCGATAGCCCGGCGGATGTGGTGCAAAACCGCGCTCACGATACGCATGCTCACTTGGCCAGAATCGATTCTGACGCTGGTGGCAACGGACAATCCCCATTACACACAGCGATTCACGCCACTCGTATTTGATGAAGGTTTTGCTCGCTGCCTGGCGTTGTGCGTCAAAACTCACGTGGTATGACGGGGCGTAGCGCTGGTCGCCAAATCCGGTCCCGGGCGCAGACTTGCCAGACTGAGCAGAATCCCGGCTACTGCCCAACTCACTATCACCACGTTTGCTGTGACCGCGTGCGATGGGCTGGTCAGCATAGCGCGGGGGCGCGACACGATCGCGAAAGGCCGCCACGGCGACGACGCCCATTGCACTGTAATCACCGAATGCGCCGGCGTAGGAATCGCGATCGTTGGTAAAGTAGAACTCGTTGATCCGATCACGACCGGTGCGCCAGCCGCGATACGTGGCGCTCTGATAGGGCCCGAGCACATACATACGTTCGCTCGAGCGTAGCTTCGATTTTTTGCCGGACACAATGTTGCGACCATCGACCGCTATCACGAGCCCGACACGCTGCGCACTGGTGTTGGTCACGCGCACGGCATAACGGGCACCCGGCACGGCTTCAAGGTAGGCACGCTGTTCGTTCGAGCGACTCTGGGGCGCGATGGGATAGTCCGCAAAGGGTTGACCGCGTTGATTAACGATCTGGACATCCACCAGGCCGCCGCCGCGATACCAGTCCTGTGCGCTGGCGATCTGCGCACCGAGCATCACAAGTAGAAGGGCAATAAATTTTTGCATGAGAGTTCTCCGTTCATGGCTTTTGCCAGTCAGGGACAGCTTGGCGTACCGGCCATGAACCCGCCCTGAATCATTCAGACCGAATGCCGGCCTGTGAACGATTAAACGTCTCGCGAAGGCGAGTGGGGTTAAGCCAATGCAAAACGCCGCGCAGAGCGCGGCGTTATGTCAGCGGCAGGGAGTGACCAGTCTATAGACCGTCGATCTCACGTCGCAGCTGTTGGCGTTTATCGGTCACGATGGTCTCGAGGACCTTGACCCGCTCTTCGAGGGCGCGAATCTTGTGGTTGACCACATCGTTGACATCCGGCTCGTCCTGGCGCCGCTCGCGGTCTGCGTAATAGAGCTTGGCAATACTGACCATGCCACCAATCAGCACAACCATAATTATCATTTTGAAGGGGTCGGCCATGTTATCTCCTGATTAAGACGGGTTGCGGTCGCGGTAGTCTTCGCGCTCAAGGTCTTGAAAGTCCTTGTCCAGACTGAACTTGGGCGATGTCACATAGCGTTCCATACGTTGCAGGCTCTGGTCAATCTGACGCAACCGGAACCGCACGTTTGAGAACGTTGCTTTCGGTGAGCGCCGGATTTCGCGCCAAAAAACCTCTTCTTCCGGCGAATCGTAGGTGGTCTTGGGCAGCGGCTTCAAGAGCACGGCTGCGCCGAAGTACACAAACAATCCCAGAGGCAGCGTCATCAAGATCGCGACAAACACGATAAAGCGTGATGGGCCAAGCGCAAAGCCAAAGTGTTTGGCAAGTCCGGCCACTACCCCGGCGACAGTGCCGCGTTGGGTGTCCCGATACAAACGGCGCGGATTGAACTGGTTGAAGTCGTCGTGCACAAATATCTCCTAGCGAGTAGAACCCTGGCGCCAAAATCCCCGTTCGTCGCGACCGCTGTAGCTCAGTGGCCGATGGCGCAACATGAGACCTGCGATAGCGTACGCGATGACCGTAGGCCAGAACAGAAAGAGCAGACTCAGCACGGCTACAATGCGAACACCGATGCGGCTGAAGCGAAAGTAGTGGGCGATACCGGCGCATACGCCCATCAAAATGCCCTCTTCACTGTCTTTGTATAACCCGTTGCCATGTATGTGGCCGCTCATGTCCGTTTCCTCCAGTCTGCGACTTCATTATCCAAAATAGTCTCAAGCGCATTAATCCGGCTTTCCATCCGCTGCGCACTTTCCCACAGCTCTTCCAGCATTTTCTCGTCTTCGTTGGACAGCCCTTTGGCGGTCTTCCACTTGGTTGCGTAGTGCAACACGATGACGAGCGGCAAGATGATGACTAAAAATAAAATGCCAAACACTTCGTTCATTGGTCCGTTGTCCTTAAATCCTGGTCGATTACCGCTTCACGTCTAAATCCGTGTGCGGCTTTACTCTGAGCTACCGCCCGCCATTTTCTTTTTCAGGCTGGCAAGCTCAGCTTCGATCGACTCTTCAGATTCCAGGTCGTCAAACTCGCGACGAAGATCCTTCTTGGCACCCAGGTCGTAAGATTCGATGCGGCCTTCCATGCCTTCCATCTTGCGTTCGAACTGCTCGAAGCGAACCAGCGCATCGTCAATCTTGTTCTCGTGAATCTGCTTGCGCACATTCAGTCGCGATGACGCCGTCTGGTGACGCATGATCAGCGCTTTCTGGCGCGTCTTGGCATCGGCCAGCTTTTCTTCCAGGCGCGTGATGTCGTCGTTCAGTTTGGCCAGACCTTCGTCAATGTGCTGATACTGACCCTTGAGTGATGCGACTGCTTCAGTAGCGCGCGATTTTTCAGCCAGCGCCGATTTGGCGAGGTCGTCCCGACCCTTGGCGATCGCAAGTTCGGCTTTGTTGTGCCACTCGCGCTCTTCGCGCTCGAGTTGATCAAGACTGCGGTTCAAATGTTTTTTGTCGGCAATCGAACGAGCCGCCGCGGTGCGCACTTCAACCAGAGTGTCTTCCATCTCCTGAATCATCAGGCGGACCAGTTTTTCAGGGTCTTCAGCCTTGTCCAGGATGGCGTTGATGTTCGAATTCACGATGTCGGTAAAGCGAGAAAAAATACCCATGCTCGGAGCCTCATAAAAAGTTGGTGGTCGTAATACTCAAAGCATCAAACGTGCCAAAAATGACAAAATTCGTTAACTCTCTGATATAAAAGGTATTTCACACAAAGTACGTCAAAAATCCTGAAATCAATAAACATATTTAAACTGCATTAATTTATATTTTCTTTCATTATTATGATATTTTTCTACACATGGATCGCACAACGGGCAATATTCCAATCATCGGCGAAGCGCCGGTCTTCCTTGCCGCCCTGGAGCGCGTATCCAAAGCAGCATCGATTGCCAAGCCGGTCCTTGTGATTGGCGAGCGCGGGACCGGCAAGGAGTTGATCGCCGCACGGCTGCACTATCTGTCTCCACGTTGGGACCAGCCGCTGGTCAAACTTAATTGCTCCGCCCTGACAGAGTCCCTGCTCGAATCTGAGCTATTCGGTCACGAGGCCGGTGCGTTTACCGGTGCGACCAAGCGCCACATTGGACGCTTTGAACGAGCAGATCAGGGCACGCTGATCCTGGACGAGCTTGGGACCATTCCTCCACGTATGCAGGAAAAACTGCTACGGGTCATCGAATACGGTGAGTTTGAACGCGTTGGTGGTGACGAGACCATCTCCGTAGATGTGCGCATCGTCGGCGCTACCAACGAAGACCTGCCCGCAAAAGCTGCACGCGGCGATTTCCGCGCAGACCTGCTGGACAGGCTGGCGTTTGACGTCATCACGGTGCCACCGCTGCGCGCGCGCCGTTCCGATATCCCCGTGCTGGCCTACCACTTCGCCGTGAATATCACCGCCCAATTGAGTCGCGCGTTCTTCCCCGACTTTAGCGAGGAAGTCCAGGGTGAGCTACTGCGTTACGCCTGGCCCGGCAACGTCCGCGAGTTGAAGAACGCAATTGAACGCTCCGTCTATCGGATGGAAGACCTGGAGTCTGAGCTTGAAACGCTCATCATCAACCCGTTTGAATCCGCCTACCCCTTAGCCACTGCTCCTGCCGCGACACAGACAATCGCGACACCCGTCGTCGCGGTGGCCGACGAACCGACTATTCCCTGCGTCCTAAAAGAAGAAGTTGCCGCGCTTGAAATGGGCTTGATGCGCGACGCTATGCGCACTACCCGCCATCATCAAAAGAACGCGGCCGAACTACTTGGGCTCAACTATCATCAGTTTCGCAACCTGGCGCGCAAGCACGGGCTGTCCGATGAGTTTGGCCGCCAACGCGATTAGTCCGCCTACGCCGCGGACGTCAGCGAACCGTCTTCACCCCGATAGAACGGCACCCAGACAATACCGACAAAGTGGATGTACAGATCGGTCGACTTTGGTTTGATGTTGAGCATTTGAAGCTCGTCGTCACTGGCGTCAAACTTGATTTCCAGCGCGTCAATGTCAGCCTGCATTTTGGTTACCGTCTCCTCAAGCGTCGCCTGCACTGCCACGATGGTCTGCTCGGCGCGCTCTACATCGCCCGCCTCCTTGCGCGACCCGCCAAATCCTGACACGGCGCGACGCACACGGTTGGCCGAGGTAGTGCTCAACTTTTTGCGCCCAAGTAACACGCCGAGGATCGCACTACCGGCGCCAAGCAGAGAATCCATTTTCTTCTGTTTGGCCTGCTGCTCTTCACGCTCAAGCGCCATATTGGCTTTGCGCAAACGCTCTTCGATGGTCGCAATTTTGCTCGCATACTTGGTCCGCAACGCCGCCACTTTGACATCACGCTGCTCGGTCGCCAGCATTTGCAGGCGGACGCGAAAGTCGCCCTCAGACTCGCCCGGTGTCGAAATCAGTTTGAACTCCTTGCTGCGAAAAAGTGGCAATGTGTTGTCATTGCGCAGCCACCGCTTAAATAGTTTCTCCCACGATGTGAAGCTCTTGGTCTTGGTGCCCTCGGTCGCCAGTTCAAGATAGCCCGCGTCATCCAGAGACGCTGTTTCAAGATCATCGAGTGCCACGCCGAGCGGCTCGCTTGCAAGCCAGTCGACCACCACCGGCGGCTGATCAAAATCCGTCGCTACCACCCGCTGCTCGTTGACCTCAACGCCATAGCGCGCATTGGAATACGTAAGATCGGCCGCACCTATCGCGCGCGGTTGATACACCAGCTGACCATCACCACGCAGTCGCGCGGCGACAAAATATTGTTTGACGCCGGGCTCGACGATGGGCGCGGACAACAATTTGTCCTGGCTTACCGCCTTTTTCTCAACGACGACCTGCTCGGTTGCCGCACCTTTGCTCGCCATCAGGCGTTTGATTTGGTCACGGGTTAACGGACCGGGCAGATACGACATAGCCCAACGCGTGTTGAACACAACATCTTCGTCTTCGTGCACGTTGTGCAACAAGAATCGGCGTTTGCCCAGTCCAGCCAGCACACGCTCCATGCGCGCCCGATCAAATTCGGCCCCGTTCGCCGCGCCCTCCAGCCCTTCCATCACGCGCAGCTTGTCGCGCTCAGTTTGCAGACGGCCGATAAACCACGTGCCCGTGTTCGACAAACCCTTGTAGTCAAGATCAACCGGGTTTTGGGTCGACAGCGCCAGGCCCAGCCCGTAGGCACGTGCCTGCTTCAACAGTGTGAGCAGCAGCACCTTGGACGGCGGATTGGCCGTGGGCGGCATATAGCCGAAAATCTCATCCATGTAGAGCACGGCACGCAGGGAGCCGGTGCCAGGCTGAGCCCGCATCCAGCTCACGATGTCCGCCAGCAGCATCGTGACGAAAAACATGCGCTGCGCATCATCGAGATGCGCGATCGACATGATAGACACGCGCGGCTTGCCCTCGGGCGTGTGCAGCAAGCTCGCCGTGTTCAGGGGCTCGCCCTCCATCCAGGCGTCAAAGCCGGGCGCACCCAGCAAATTGTTCAGGCGCATTGCCAGCGCGAAGCGATCTTTCGCCGGAAAAAAACTATCCAGATCCATGACGCCAACGCGCTTGATCGGCGGGTTTTGAATGGCGCCGATGAGCGCCCCCAGGTCCAGCGACCTACCGTCACGCCAGGCATGGTCGAGAATATTGGACAGCAAGATGTGTTCGCGGCTGGTAATCGGGTCGGCATCAACACCGACCAGGTTCAAGATGCCGGTGGCTGTCGCACCAACCTTGTCGCGGTAGATGTCTGCATCGTTGAGGACCGCTTCGGGCGGCGCGTCAAACGAGCGCAATACGCTGACGGGTGCCCCGGCGCTACTGCCAGGCGTATAGATACAAAAGTCGGCCTTGGCTTTGAGCTGCTTGATACGCGCGCCCGTTTGACCCCATTTCTTGAGGCCCTTCTTCCACAAACCGGCCTGCCCGGCAGCAAATTCGGCTTTGGTCTGGCCCGCCGTGGTGGCCGCCTGCGCATCGACCCACGGTTCGAAGGAACCGCCGTCAAGCTTGGGAAAGGTGAGCATCAGGTTGCCCAGATCGCCTTTGGGATCGATGGCAATAACGGGCACATTGTCCATGACCGCTTCTTCCAACAGGCCAATGCCAAGACCGGTCTTGCCGCTGCCGGTCATGCCAATAATGACCGCGTGGGTCGTCAGGTCGCGGGCATCGTACAGAACCAGATCGTCGGTGAGTTTCTGGCTGTCGTTATCGACGCGCTTGCCAAGGTAGAAGGCGCCGAGTTTTTCAAAGTCCTGCATAACATCACGGTCAAGTTGCTAATCGTGCGACGAGTATACCGGCGCGCAGGCTTGGCGTTAAATTATGCAGATCACCGTGACAGACGCCGTGGCGGGTCGAACCGCGCCGCATCGACAATGGACCAAAGGTGTACGATCCAGCCCAATAGAACGATCCAAAGTACAAACGCCATCACGAACTGTACGAACGCAATAAACATGCGACCTTGCAGTAGCTGACCGAGTCCCGGAATAAAAAAACTGCATAGAGCAGCCAGTACGTTGCCACCTGAGCCTTGTCCAGACACTGTTACTTCCCCCGTTTGCCTACCAAAATCAAGTATAGCTCAGCGTAAATGAGGTCAATTTACGCAATTCCAATAGATTTTGATGCAGCGCTGCCAGAATTTGTTCGAACCCGGTCCGAATTGGAAAGAAACCAGGATCAGTGCGTAAGCGCTGTGAGCGCGGCGAGCGCTTTGTGCGCCAACCTGCTTTGAACAAATATATGATCGTGATGATAACCGGCCACGACGTTTGCGCTAATGCCGTGCTCGGTCAGCGTGGCGGAAAATACCGCCGTTAAACCAACCGCCTCCAAACTGGAATGAACGCGCAGCGTGATGCAGCGGAACACACTGTCGTAGGCAAGCCCCTGCGCATCGGCGCGCTCTTTCGGAACCACGAGGGTCAACCCCTCTGACTCTGTAAACGACCCGATGGGCAGCAGCTGTGCATGATCACCGTAGTTAGCGCCTTCAAAACAGCAAAATACGAACTCGCCGTCTATCAGATCGGGGGCCATGTTGGCCAACAATGCCTGCAAGTCACGTTCCCCGGTCATAGCGTTTTCTTATCGCCGAACGTCGACTGCATCTGGAAATAGGTAAACGACGCCGACCAGGTAATCAGCGACGGCCGCTGTCAAAAATAAAATAGGCATCGGCACCCCCGGTTAGATGTGACAGTAGTAATTCATCCTGCAGAGCATAGCGCGTTACGTGCAGATCGTCTGGCGCGACGTTAACCGACGTAGCTCAAACGTGCAATTTGCCTCAAAATCCCGAACCCGGTTGCTTTGGAAACTCGGTTTCTTCTGCGGTCGAGGAGCGCCCAGGAATCTCATTTCTATGGCGATAGCGGCCAAACTGATCGACGATAGCCTTGTGCCTGAGTTCAAAGTCATAGCTGTGTTCAGGCGTAAACGCCTTGAACAGTTTTTGTGCAACCGCATGAATGGTCCGTGACTCGCTGTGCATGCCCTAACTCCTCTGTGCTTTTCAATGGGCGGGCGCCTCCCGAATCTGATAGCTACGCAAAACCAGATACATGGCAAAGCCTACCGCAACCCCTGGAACCACGCCCAGGGCCAGGCATGCCCAGCCATGTTTTAGCGAGTAGAACTTCGCATCGCGTATGACCCAGATCGCAAGCACCACCCAGCATAAGATGACATCGATCGAATAACCGGACGAATAGGGATTCACGAACCCTGCAGCGAACGCCGCTACCACATCCCTGTCGTGAATCAGGGCTGGCACGACCGTCACGGCAAAAAATACGGTAAAGAGAATCGCAACACCGACGCAAAGCAATCTAAACGTGTTGTCATTCATTGGTGTCACCGTCCTGCGCTGATGTGCTTAAGGTAGCTGTCGGGTAGCCCATTGCAGACCTCATTGGACGCACAGCCTTCGAGCCCAACAGCGGCTCATCCATGAACAATTCGTTGATAAATCCATTAGCTCGTTGCTCCACATTGTTCCCAATCCCGTGACCGTACGTTGCAACGCTCAGAAACAATACTCGCAACGTGAGTGCGTCGGCCCGTCAGACGGCATCGCTCAAGACCTCAGCCACCAATTCTTGAACCGACTGAAGCGAATCCAGGCGCAACACCGGGCAAGCCAATTGCGCCATCCACTTCAGGTGCACGGGTCTGCAGCGAATGCCATCACTGGCCACGTCATAGGCCTGCGCCCACTCCATAAACGCGAGGTGATTGGAATGCAAAGCACCGCCTGGCAATATTCGCTCGCCGTACCTTTCAACATCTCGGGCGCGCAGCCGGCGCATCCGCTCCTCCGGTTCCAGCTCCAGAAAAAGTGCACACGTGAACTCATCGACGAATGATCCGCCCCAGCTGACGATTGAACCGGACAACACCCACGTCGTGCGATCACCGATTGCCGCTCTAATCGCGGCGACTCTTTGTTCAGGCTCATTTTTTATTTGAAATGGCGGGTCGGTTTTCTGCCAATAAAATTCATCAACGTCGAGATGCAGAACTCCGAGCTTGCTCGCCAATGCTCCACCAAGAGACGTCGTGCCTGAACCAGACGCACCAAAGATATGAATGCGTGACAGTTTCTCGTTGTGGGCGTGCACGTTCTTAAACTCAACTGGAAAAAGAAGCCGCGGCGACAGGAGGCACTGCGCGCATTGCTACCACGACCCAAATCATCAGGACGTCTCCAAAAATCGGCTCGCTTTCACCTTGAACCAGTTTTGAAGATGCGAGGCAACCGGCACAAACCAGAATCGGGTGCTACTGCCACAAGGACCCGCCCCATCTTAGCGTACTCGACGGTTGCAGCTCACCACCGTCAAGCCAGACTTGCTCGCACGCATTGCACGAATCAATGACGAAATCACCCGGCCCGTAGTAGGGATGTACATCCATATCAGACTTGCACTGTGGACAATCGATACGTCGCGCCAAATGAGCCGGATCTATCGGGTCTGGTTTTCTATTGCTTGCGTCAGCACGCTGCCGGCAACAAAAAATGATCTGCAGCAAATCCTGCCTTCGAAGCAGTAATCCGCGGCAGTCAGGGCAATACAAGATCGGCGCCCAGAATGGTCCGCCCGGATGAACGAGCAGTATCATCAATTCACTCTCGACTTTTTTGTAAATGAGCAGGCCGGCGCTAACCTTCGGCATTTTCTCGCCGCCGA
>CAYGSQ010000093.1:0-9726 GCA_964352435.1 uncultured Gammaproteobacteria bacterium
CACCGAACAGCATCACGAAGAACCCCTCCGGCACGACGAGCAGGAGCCGGCTCGCGACGAACGACACGAGGAACTCGGCCGAGCTCATCGGCGTCACGTGGAGACGTCGCAGCATCTGCCGCACGCGGAGCTGCACGATGTTGAAGCCGACGCCGTACATCCCGGCACCGAGTAGGTTGAGGCCGATCAGCCCGGGAATCAGGAAGTCGATGTAGCGCGCGCCCTTCTCCTCCACCGGCTTGATCTCGGCGACCGGCTCGACGTCGCGACCCGCGGCCCGGCCGAGCGCACGCTCGATCCAGAAGACCGCGAGTTCGGACTCGGATCGGGTGAGGTCGACGTCGATGACCGGCGAGCCAGAGGAACCGCCGGACGTGCCGGATGCCGCCTGCAGATAGAAAGTATTGAAGTCGTTGTATTTGCCACGGCCGTAGTCCGGTGCCTGACGGTCGAGCTTGGCCAGCGTGCCGGCCAAAATGGAGATCTGCTCGCCCGCATCATTGCCCACCACCCGTATCTCACGACCAACCAGGGCGCTGCTCGCATTGAGCTGAAGCTCCTGCGGCTGGATGAAACGCAGATCTTTGGGGTCGTAGCGGAACAGTCCAAAGTCATGCACGGGGTCGCGGTAAACCGGCTTGAGATCCACTTCTTCATGATTGAGAAACACCGCCTGTGCGATGACCGGGCCGGCAGTCACCACGTGGCGATTCGTCAGGATCAAGCCGCGCTCGGCATCCACCACGAACCCGGTAGCCTGGGTCGACTGATTCCAGTCGGTATCAAATGCCCGTGTGCTGTCGACACGGATGGAGACCACGCCAGAGGATATGCGATCGAGCGTCTGGTTCCATTGCGTGGCAGCGGCCTGCGCCAATGCCGGCAATGACGCCAACGAACTGATCAACATCAAAACCCAAAAACGTGTCTTCATAATGTGCTCACAAATCAAGCGATACGTTAAAACTATCTTCAAATCGTTGCGCAATTGTCACGCGCTCGGGCTGGTGATTTTGCGTACCTGCCTCTTCCACCGCGATCGCGCCCATCAACGATGCGACGCGCGCCGTTGTCGGCCAATCGAGATCGCGCAGCAAACCAAAGACCAAACCGGCGCGAAAAGCATCGCCGCAGCCCGTCGGGTCGACCGCTTTACCAACCTTGGCGGCCGGTATCGCGAGCGCCTGACCGTCTTGCCAGACAGTCGAGCCGTCCTTGCCGTGCGTGATCACCAGTGCGCTCGTGCGCACTGACAATTGCTCGACCGTCTGTCCCGTGCGCTTCGTCAGCAGACCCGCCTCGTAGTCGTTGACCGCCACCCACGTGGCCAGGTCAATGAACGCCAACATCTGTTGCGCATCCAATGACGTCATAAACTGACCCGGGTCGAACAGAAACGGTACGCCCACTCGATCAAAATACTGCGCAGCTCGCATCATCGACGTCGCATGATCGGGCGCCACAACGCCCAGATCCACATCGATCTCCTCGGGCAAATCGTCGATTTGCGAAAACGCCATGGCACCTGGATGAAACGCGGTGATCTGGTTGCCGTCCACATCCGTGGTGATAAAGGCTTGGGCGGTAAATTCGTCCGCAAGTTCCCGCACAAAGCGCCGACTGATCGCTAATTCGTCCAGCCAGCGGCGATAAGGCCTGAAATCATGCCCCACAACGCACTGGGGCAGCCCGGTTTCACCTAACAGGCTCAGATTGTACGCAATGTTGCCGGCACAACCACCGAACTCGCGTCTCATTTTGGGCACGGGGAAGGAAACACTGAGTCTGTCAATGTCACCGGGCAGGATCTGGTCGGCGAACCGGCCTTCGAAACCCATGATGGTATCGAAGGCCAGTGCTCCGCAGATAAGTGCGCTCACGTGGTGGTGTCAGGCGTCCACGTCAGGTCGAGCTGACGCGCTGCGCGTACGTCATCGAGTCGCCGCACCGGCAGATCGTAGGGCGCACCCTTGATGTGCTCGGGGTCGGTTTTGGCTCGTTCACGAATACGCACCATCGCATCAATAAACTTGTCCAGATCTTCTTTCGCCTCGGTTTCGGTCGGCTCAATCAGCAAGCACTCAGGCACCAACAGCGGGAAGTACGTTGTAGGTGCATGACAGCCCTCGTCCAGCAGTGCTTTGGCAAAGTCCATCGCGGTCACACCGTAGTCTTTCGCCTCTTGCTTGAGCGTCACAATAAACTCGTGACTGGCACGACGCTGTGGAAACGCAATAGTGAAGCCGGCGTCTTTCAAGCGCGCCATAAGGTAGTTGGCATTGAGCGTCGCAAACTCCGCGACGCGCCCCATGCCTTTGCGCCCGAGCATGCGCGCATAAATGTACGCCCGCAAAAGCACGCCGGTGTTGCCCATCCAGCCCGACAGGCGTCCGATGGTCAACGGCATATCCTTTTCATCGAGCCAGTGGTACCTGTCGCCATCGCGACCGACGACCGGCAGCGGCATGAACGGCAGCAAGCGCTCCGACACACCCACGGCACCCGAGCCCGGACCACCACCGCCGTGCGGCGTGGAGAAGGTTTTGTGGAGATTCATGTGGATGACATCGAAGCCCATGTCACCCGGACGCGCCTTGCCCAAAATGGCGTTGAGGTTGGCGCCGTCGTAATACAGCAGGCCACCGGCCTCATGTACGAGCGCACTGATTTCGGTAATGCGTCGTTCGAATACGCCCAGCGTTGAGGGGTTGGTCAGCATGATGCCAGCGGTGTTCGGACCAAGGGCAGCACGCAGCGCTTCCATATCCACATCACCGTCAGCGGCCGTCGGGATTTCGCGTACCACACAGCCGCACATGATGGCCGTCGCCGGGTTGGTGCCGTGCGCCGCATCGGGCACGATGATTTCATTGCGATGCGTATCGCCGCGGTGGACATGATAAGCACGGATCATGGCAACGCCCGCGAACTCACCCTGCGCGCCGGCCATCGGGGTGAGTGATACACCACGCATGCCGGTCACCGATTTCAAAATGTCCTGCAGCTCGTACATGGTTTCCAGCACACCCTGACCGTGCGCCGTGGGTGACAGCGGGTGGCGTCCCAAAAAGCCCGGCAGCATGGCCAACGAATTACACGCCCGCGGATTGTACTTCATGGTGCATGAGCCCAGCGGATAAAAATGCGTGTCGATGGCAAAGTTGAGCTGCGACAAACGGGTGAAGTGACGTACGGTTTGCAGTTCAGTCACCTCGGGCAAACCAATAGCACTTGAACGCTGCAGTGCTTTTGGAATGTTGGTTTCAGCACGCTCGGCCGGCGCCTGCGCAAACGCGCGACGACCCGAGCGACTGCTGGCAAAAATTGATGGCTCGCTCATGCGCGTGCTCCCTGTGCCTGACCCGCCGCTTGAACAATGCGCGCCAGTTCTTGTGCATAAAGTTGGATGTCTTCGGCGGTACGCGTCTCGGTCGCGCACACCAGTATGCAGCCCGCAAGCGCGGGATAGTCACGCGCCAGGTCAAAGCCCGCCGCAATGCCCGCATCGCCCATTTCGTCAAGCACATGCTCAACAGAACACGGCAAACGCAACACCGCTTCGTGGAAGAACGGCTGATCGAACACCACGTCAACGCCATCAATCGCGGCGCAGGTATCGACCAGCGTGCGCGTGTTGGCGTTGCACGCCGCCGCCACATTGGCCAGACCGTCCGGCCCCAGCAGCGACATGTAAATGGTGGCGGCCGTCACGACCAGACCCTGGTTCGTGCAAATGTTCGACGTCGCTTTCGAGCGCCGAATGTGTTGCTCGCGAGCCTGCAGAGTCAGCGCAAAGCCTTCCTTGCCGTCCAGATCAAGCGTGCGCCCGACAATACGTCCGGGCATCTGCCGCACAAAGCTCTGACGGCAGGTGATGAACCCGAAGTACGGACCGCCCGACGACAGGGGTACGCCCAACGGCTGACCTTCGCCACACGCGATGTCGGCGCCGTTCTCGCCCCACTCACCCGGCGGACGCAACAGCGCCAGCGACGTTGGGTTAACAACAGCAATCATCAACGCCGACTTGCCGTGGGCCCAGTCGGTGATGGCATCAACCGCTTCGTAGCCGCCGAAAAAGTTGGGCTGTTGGACGATCACGGCCGCGATGTCGTCATCGTTGTATTCGGACAGTGCGCTCAAAGGCGTCACGCCCGACGTACCGTCATACTCGATTTCGATTAGCTCGATGTCCTGGGTCGCGGTAATCGCGCGTACCGTATCGCGGTAGCGCGGATTGACCGAATTCAGGCACAGGACCTTTTTGGATTTGGATTTACGATTGGCGCGCACGGCCATCAAAATCGCCTCGGCCAAACCCGATGCACCGTCGTACAAAGACGCGTTGGACACGTCCAACCCGGTAAGGCGCGCCATCATCGTCTGATACTCATAGATAAGCTGCAGCGTGCCCTGGCTGGCTTCCGCCTGATACGGCGTGTACGCGGTGTAATACTCGCCGCGCGTGGCCAGCTGCCATACGGCTGCCGGCACGTGGTGCTCGTAGGCACCCGCGCCGATGAAGTTGAGCAGGTTACCGTCTTTGGCTGCACGCGCGTGCATCAGTCGGGTTACCTGCATTTCATTCAGCGCGTGTGGCACGCCGTCGAGTTCGCCGATGCGCAGGGCATCGGGAATCTCGTCGAACAGATCATCAATGGTGTCGGCGCCAATGGCAGCCAACATATCGGCAATATTGCCGTCGGTCTGGGGATTAAAAGGCATCAGAATATCCTGTGCGGTGAACCGTCATTCCTGCAAGCTGTCTTCGTACGCTTCTGCGTCCATCAGTTCTTCAACATCGTCCAGATTGTCTGGTTGGATGCTCATGATCCAGCCATCGCCATAGGGCTGTTCGTTGACCAGTTCCGGTGCATCCACCAGGCCGTCGTTCGCTTCGGCAATAACGCCGGCAATCGGGCTGTAGATATCGGATGCAGATTTGGTCGATTCGACCACGGCGCAGGCATCACCTGCGTTATAATGATTGCCCTCTTCAGGCGTCTCGACGTACACCAGCGCGCCGAGCGCATCCTGTGCGTGATCGGTAATGCCGACCAGCACCGTGCCATCGTCGGTGACTTTGACCCACTCGTGACTGGCGGTATAGCGTAAATCTTCAGGTATCTCGCTCATCGGACCTGTTCCCCTTCTCTTCCTGGTTGCGTGAAAAACGTAAAGTCGCGCCGCCCTACAGCGCGACCTTGACCTGACCGTGGCGTACAAACGGCAGCGCGTGCACGCTCGCCTCGATGTGTTTGCCGCGGATATCGACATGGCAGGTATCGCCCAAATCGATCGGTACCTGCGCCATTGCGATGGCACGCTTAAGCGTAGGCGAAAATGTGCCACTTGTGACGACACCTGCCACCTTGCCGTCAACGATAACGTCCTGATGTGCACGTAGCACACCGCGACCTTCGAGCACCAGGGCGGCAAGCCGCGTCTTGATGCCCGCATCGCGTGCGCTTTCGAGCGCAGCACGACCAATAAAGTCCCGCTGGGCCGGTTCGAATGCGACGGTCCACGTCAGCCCGCAGTTCAGCGGCAACGTGTCCTCGTCCATATCCTGTCCATACAAATGCATGCCGGCCTCCAGGCGCAGCGTGTCACGCGCGCCCAATCCGCAAGGACTGACGCCTGCCGCGACCAGTGCATCCCACAGCGCCGGTGCACGTTCGTGACTGGTAATAATCTCAAAGCCATCTTCACCGGTGTAGCCCGTTCGGGCGACGAACTCAACGTCGAGTTGCAGTGCATTGAATGGCTTGAGTGCCAGACAGCCCTCGCGGTCGCTTTGGTTCAGCACAGTGACCGCTTTTTCGCGGGCGTTGGGGCCTTGCACGGCAATCATCGACAGATCGTTGCGCTCGTGCAGGCTGATGGAAAACGGCTCACATTGCCGCTCCATCCACGCGATGTCTTTGTCGCGCGTCGCAGAATTGACAACTACGCGGTAGAACGTATCCGACAGGTAGTAAACAATAAGATCGTCAATGACACCGCCGCGCTCGTTGAGCATGCACGAATACAGTGCCTTGCCCGATGTCTTGAGCTTGGCCACGTCATTGGCGAGCAGATACTGCAGGAAGTCACGCACACGATCGCCGGTCAGGTCGACCACCGTCATGTGGGACACATCAAACATGCCGGCATCTGTGCGCACTACGTGGTGCTCATCGATTTGTGAGCCGTAGTGCAGTGGCATTTCCCAGCCGCCGAAATCAACGGTGCGGGCGCCCGCGGCTTTGTGGCATTCGATAAGAGCGGTAGCTTTGGTCGGTAAGGACATACGAAAACTCCTCTGGCAAACGGGCATGCAAACGCCGACGCCACACGCGCCAGCCGCCCCTCTGTCCGTTTACCTGAGAGATCGGGGATTGGTCCCCTGCCCCTTCGGTGGGCTGTCACGCAGCCACTCTCCAGAGCCGGTTGTGGGTCAGCGGTCCTTTTGCCTGAGCGTTTCCGAGCGGGTTGCGCCTTCGGCGATTCCTGAGACGGAATTCTCTTCCGCTGACCTTCAAAAACCGGTGGCAGAAGCATACTGAATGCCGCCCGCAAGCACCAGTACAAGCGTTCTTCTTGCCCCGCACCCATCGGACTGGTCACAATGCCCGTCTCAGACACACAGGATCGTTATCATGCGCCATCCAGCTTTTCGCGCCATTGCCTTGATTTTATTGGCGATGGGCACGTCCGTTGCCGCGTTCGCCCACCAGGACGCGCTCAATGACTTCTTCGATAGAGCGTGGGAAGCGGACCTCAAAGCCAGCCCGCTGCTGGCCTCCAACCTGGGTGACAAGCGCTACAACGCGCTGTGGCCGGACGTGAGCCCGCAGGCGATCGCTGTCCGCCACGCGTCGGATCGCGAGTTTCTGACCCAGCTGCGGCGCATGGACAAAAGCGACATGGACGAGCATGACCTGCTCAACTATCGCTTGTTTGAACAAAGCTACGAGCAGCGCGTGCGCAATCATCGCTACCGCATGTTTTTGCAGCCGCTCAACCAACGCGGCGGGATCCAGACGCAGGACCAAACCGCCGCGCAGCTGCGCTTCACCTCCGAAAAAGATTATCGGGACTGGATTACGCGCTTGAATACGTTTGGTACTTACATGGATCAAACCATTGGGCTGATGCGTATGGGTATCGCGGAACGCCGCACGCACCCCCAAGTGATCATGCAGCGCCTGCCAGAGCAAATCGACGCGCAGCTCGTCAAGCCACAAGACAGTGGTTTCTACAGCCCGTTCGAAACGTTTCCCGAAAGTATTAGCGCCACCCAACAAGAAGAGCTTCGGGTTGCCGCAGTGCGCGCCATCGAGACCGTTGTGATTCCCGCCTACGAGCGCATGAAAGCCTTCGTTGATGACGAATATCTGCCGGCCTGTCGCGACACGTTCGGCGCGTATGACCTGCCCGATGGACCGAAATTTTACGCCCAACGCGTGCAAGATTTTACGACCACCACATTGACGCCCGACGAGGTACACGATATTGGCCTCAGTGAAGTCGCACGCATTCGCGCCGAGATGGCCAAGATTATTGAGGAAGTCGGGTTTGAAGGTTCGTTCGGCGAATTCCTTGAGTTCCTGCGCACCGACTCACGCTTCTATCACGAGTCCGCCGACGCACTTCTGCAGGACTATCTGGCAACCAGCAAGCGCATCGACCCGGAGTTGGTCAAGCTGTTTAAAGTGCTGCCGCGAATACCTTACGGTGTGAAACCCATCCCCGATGCGATCGCCCCGGATACGACGACGGCCTACTACTCGCGCCCGGCTGCTGACGGCACCCGTGCGGGGCATTACTACGTGAATCTTTACCGCCCTGAAGTTCGTCCAAAGTACGAGATTGAAGTACTGACCGTGCACGAAGCGATGCCCGGCCATCACCTGCAAATCGCGCTGGCACAGGAGCTGGGCGACCTGCCCAATTTTCGCCGCTACGGCGGTTACACGGCGTTTGTTGAAGGCTGGGGTCTGTACAGCGAGAGCCTCGGTGGCGAGCTGGGTTTGTACAAGGACCCATATTCAAAGTTCGGGCAGCTAACGTACGAAATGTGGCGTGCGGTGCGCCTTGTGGTCGACACTGGCATCCACCATAAGAAATGGTCAAGACAAAAAGCAATCGACTTTTTCGCGGACAACGCGGCCAAGACCAAACACGACATCGTCAATGAAATTGATCGCTACATTGCCTGGCCGGGACAGGCACTGGCGTACAAAATTGGCGAACTGAAAATTAAGGAACTGCGGGCGCGCGCTGAGGAAGCGCTGGGTGACAATTTCGACGTACGCGATTTTCATCAGGTGGTGCTTGGCAGCGGTGCCGTGCCGCTGGATGTGCTCGAGAGTAATGTGGACGCCTACATCGCGGGCGCCACGTAAGAAAAGCGGGCGCTCGCCTGCATGATTCACCACTCATCGACTGCGGGCGGCGCTGCACCACCCATCACAGGGCGTTCTCCTTTTTGGCAGCTCAACGTACTGCGAGTGCGCCTTCGCCTCCAAAAACTCCGTGCGCCCTGTGATCGGCGGCACCTCGACACCCTCGTTGCGACGCTTCATGAATCATGCAGGCTAGCGAGCGCCCCGCTGACTGGCTTTGATCGGCAACGCCGTCGTGTACTTTTTGCGCTTGAGCACAAAACTGGTGTTCGCGGTGCGCAGTCCGGACGCTTTCAGGAAGTGCTTGCCGAGCAAGGCCTCATAGTCCGACAACGTGGCGGTCGAAATCCGAATCAGGAAATCGTCCTGGCCGCTCATTGAATAGCACTCGGTAATCTCCGGCACCTCATCAATCAGGCGCTCGAACCCGGCCATGGTCTCGGGCTGGTGGTTTTCCAGTGACAGCTGCAAATACGCGGTCACACCCAAATTGACGTTGTCGGGATTGAGTACGGTGACGTAACGCTCTATCACGCCCGCCTCCTCCAGGCTCTTGACACGGCGCCAGCAGGCGGACGGCGACAGTCCGACCTGCTCGGCCAGACGCTGGTTCGACAGCCGTGCATCCGCCTGCAAAGCCTCGAGAATTGACACATCCATTCGGTCCAGATGAAACAATTGAAATATATCCGTGGTTTTCTCGTAAATTTTAGAACATTCATTTCTATTTTGACCAAAAGTGAGCAAGAAACGCAATACAATTGTGCGCGATGCCCACTAATCTATACGCTCATTTCAAGCATTGGACACCACGCAGCATGGCCAGCAACACCAAATACGTCGCCAAAACCCCCGATCACCGGGGATTTATCGCGTACAGCGCCGAAGATAACGAAACGTGGTCAATCTTGATGGAACGTCAAATGGCGCGTATCGATCGGGTTGCGTGCGCTGAGTTTGTCGCTGGCCTGGCCACGCTGGCGCTGCCGCATGACCGCGCCGCGCAGTGCCCCGAGGTATCGCAGGTACTCGATCAACGTTGCGGCTGGCGGGTAACGCCCGTTGCGGCCCTCATCGAGCTGGACGTATTTTTTGCGATGCTGGCACGGCGTGAATTTCCTGCAGCGTCGTTCGTACGCCGCCGCGATGAGCTCAACTACCTGCGCGAGCCCGACCTGTTCCACGAGATTTTCGGCCACGCGCCGCTGCTGACCCACGCCAAATTCGCCGCGTTTACTCAGGCCTATGGCCAGCTTGGGCTTGACGCCAATGCGCAGGAACGCGAAGTGCTTGCGCGACTGTACTGGTTCACTGTGGAGTTTGGATTAATCCGCAA
>CAYGSQ010000094.1:0-1183 GCA_964352435.1 uncultured Gammaproteobacteria bacterium
CTGGCCGGCAAAGCGCCCGATCAGCCGACGCGTGATCGTTGGAGCCAGCATGGCGCCACCGGCCGCGACGGTGCGCACGGCGGCGACCAACTCTTCCGGTGGTATGTCTTTTAAAACGAAACCACTGGCGCCAGCATGCAAGGCTTTGTAGACATAAACATCCGGATCGAAGGTGGTCAAAATAATGATCCGAGTCGTATCACCGCACTGTGCGAGTATGCGCGCGGTCGCCTCAAGACCATCCAGCTCTGGCATCCGGATGTCCATCAAAATTACATCCGGTTGGTGTGCGCGTGCAGCGGCGATCGCTTCCAGTCCCGTGCCGGCTTCTGCTACCACCTCGATGTCATCTTCATGCCCCAGGACCATCGCGAAACCCCGGCGCACAAGATTTTGATCATCGACGACCAGTACACGAATGCTCATTGTTGTGTCACCTCAAGTGGCAAGGTCGCGCGAATTTCGAATCCACCGCCCGTCCTTGTGCCCGCGTTCAATTGCCCGTGAAGCAGCGCAACGCGCTCGCGCATACCGGCAATGCCATGCCCGTTGGAGTGTTCTATGTCACCACCTGGGCCGTTGTCCTTGATGCTCATGGCGACCTTGTCGGAGTCTACGTCGATTTGGATTGTGACGGTGACGCCTGGGCCTGCGTGTTTGATTGCATTGGTCAGCGCTTCTTGCACGATTCTATAAACAGTCAGCTCCACGCGTGCGGGTAACGTGAGGGCGTGGTCCGGGGCGTTCAAATGCACGATGACTCCAGCGTCTCTTACCTTGCGGACCAAGGCTGGCAGATCCGCTATGCGCGGTTGCGGTGACATGTTGTTGTCCTGATCCGCTGGACGCAATACATCGAGCAAATGACGCATTTCTGCCAGCGCACTACGCCCAGCGTGTTCAACCGCCGCCATCGCTTCGCTAGCCGCCTGCGGGTCGGATGCACTGACTATTTTGGCCGCGCCTGCTTGCACCGTCATCAGGCTGACCTGGTGAGCGACGACGTCATGCATCTCGCGTGCGATGCGCGTGCGCTCGTTGGCTACGGCACGTTCGGCTTCGACGTTGCGTTCGCGTTCCAGATGCTCGGCGCGCTCTTCCAGCAGGCGCAAGTACTCGCCCCGAAAACGTAGCCGACGCCCGACATACCAGAACACAATCACAAGACCGGCTGCGATTGTAC
>CAYGSQ010000094.1:1193-9651 GCA_964352435.1 uncultured Gammaproteobacteria bacterium
CTGAATGAGTAAAAAGACGTCAGTAACGATGAACACCAGCGCGGCAGACATGCCCAGAATGCTGGCGCGTCGATCAGGCTCGTAGCGGCCAAGGCTGTACAGCGAAAACGCCAGCGCAAATACACCGTCACTCATTGGACCGAGGTGGACCAGAACTGATGCGGTGAGGACGATGCTGTGCACTTGCCACGCATGACTGCGTCGCCACAGCAATGCAAAGTTGCCCACGAACGCGCACAAATAGGTGGCAACGCCCGTCAACGATCCCAGTAGTTCATCAGCGGGCCCCAATGCCTGTGACCACATCCACAGCGTCATACAGAACGCAAAGCTTGCGATGAAAAAATCGCTCGCATTTGGCCAGCGCTCGAACGGCCCGCGCAGTGGCTGCCACACCCGCGAGTCCGCCACGCTGCGTGGTGATACCGAGTCAGCCATGTGCTGGCTTGTTGGCAATGCCAAGTAATGATCGCTGCATATCAGCAGCCTAAACCAATGCGAAACGCCATGTAATGGTTATCAGGGTGAAATTTGAGAGGTGCCGTATCCTCCTTGAGGAGGAGGGCCGATTCCGACATTCGGCCGATGTGCGAACCGCGGCTGGCGCGCAAGATGTTTAACCATCTACAACGATCACCTGGAGTCCTCCAATGCAGCAGGCTGTCATCAATCAACATATTGTGGGCGCGGGATTTCCCAGGTTCGCATTCCGCGCTGTCGTCAGGCTGTGGTTCAGCGTGGCCGCGGTCGGGCATTGGATTTTTCTTGCCTATATCCTCGCAGCGTTCTACCCCTTGGTGCTGCAGCACGGCGCGGAGGCGCTTAAAGACACGCATCTTCCGGCGGGATTCGTCGAGGGTGAAACCTTCGGCAATATGATGTCCATCATTCATGTATTGCTTGCCGCGCTGATCATCGGTGGCGGGCCGCTGCAACTAATTCCGGCGATTCGGTCCAGAGCGCCAACCTTTCACCGCTGGCTCGGTCGCAGCTATTTGGTCGCCGCTGTCGTCAGTGCGCTCGCTGGTCTCTACATGACTTGGACGCGCCCCCAGGTTGGCGATGTTATCTCGCAAGTAGCCATTTCCGGAGATGGCGTGCTTATCGTTGTTTGTGCCGGTATGGCCGTAACTCATGCGATGGGTCGCCGCTTTGACGCCCACCGTCGTTGGGCGCTGCGCCTGTTCCTGGTGGCGAGCGGAGTCTGGTTTTTCCGCGTGGGATTGATGGGTTGGAGCGCACTCACCGGCGGTATCGGTATCGACTGGGAGTCATTTACCGGGCCGTTTCTTTATACGCTCGGTTTTGCACAGTATTTGCTCCCGCTCGCGGTTTTGCAGTGGTATTTCTATTGTGAAAAAAAGGCGACGCCGGGGGCCCACATGGTTTTCTCAGCAACGTTACTGGGCCTTACGGCGTTTATGGCTGTCGGTATTTTCGCGGCGACGATGGGCATGTGGCTTCCGCGCATGTAGTGCACGACCTTGTGCTACTTCCGACGCGTGCACTTGACCGTCGATTATCAGACTTGTGTCACAGCCTGTGGCCACTCCCGATGGACGCGCAGCAGCGTCGAAATCCCGGCCCGATGGTGTAATAGCATTCCGCTCGGGACGACATGTTCGAGTGGGAGGGATGCTAAAAACAGGGAGTAACCGACTTGCGCAAAAGTCTAGCAATCACCGCCGTAGCCGCTCTCGCAGGGGCCGGCATTCAGGTTGTCGAACACGGAGCGGCTGTCGACAGTTCGACCGTCCGCCTGTCTTCGAAGATCGCCGTGGACACCTGGGTCGTGCAGGGTGACACCATTGAGTCCGCGCGGCTGGCCGTCGCGGCCGTCGGCGGTTCCATCGTCTCTGAATTTGACGTGATCCATGCCGTCGCGGCAGTGCTTACCGATGGTCAACGTGCGGCATTGGCCGGTGCGCGCGTGTATGCGAACCACGGCGTGACGACGGCCAAAAAGAAATCGAAAAAGAAGACATCCAAGAAAAAGCAGGTGGCGCCCTCAGACGTGCAGGAGCACGACAGCCACAACCCCAGCTTTCTCGACGCCACGATGCTGCATGATGCAGACATCACGGGCGACGGTGTCACCATCGCAATCGTCGACACCGGCATGTGGGACGACGATAAGGGTAACGGTGTTGACAAACGGCTTAAAGCCTTTGTCGACGCAACCGGCAATGACGTCAAGGTCGAGAAAAAATTCGACGACCAGAACGGCCATGGCAGCCACGTCGCGTCCGCCATGACCAGCGATGAGCAGTGGGACGGCAGGTATGAAGGTATGGCACCACAAGCGGATGTCATTGCGATCAAGGCGTTCGACGACGATGGGCAGGGCTCCTACCTCAGCGTACTGCGCGCGCTCGACTGGGTGGTCAGTAACGCCGAGGAATACAACATCCGCGTGCTGAACCTGTCGTTTAGTGCCCCGGCACGTTCTAACTATTGGGATGACCCAATCAACCAGGCAGTGATGCGCGCCTGGGAAGCAGGCATCGTTGTGGTCGCCTCGGCGGGCAACGTGGGCCCGGATCCAATGACCATCGGCGTGCCGGGTAACCTGCCGTACGTGATTACCGTTGGCGCCATGTCCGACAATTTTACACCGTACGATCCGACGGATGATCACTTGACGTCGTTCTCTTCGACCGGCCCGACCTACGAGGGCTTCGTTAAGCCGGAGGTTATTGCGCCAGGCGGACACGTTCTGGGACGCATGGATCCGAAATCGCACATCGGTGAGGGCCACCCTGAGTCGTGGCATGCGAGGGAAGACAAGCTCTACAGCATGTCAGGCACATCGCAGTCCGCGGCGCTGGTCAGCGGCATTGCGGCGCTGGTGATCCAGAGTGATCCCTCGCTCACGCCGGATGAAATCAAGTGCAAGCTGATGGCGTCGGCACGCCCGGCCGTCGGCGTTGACGGACAGCTCGCTTACAGCGTGTTCCAGCAAGGCGCCGGGCTGGTCAACGCCAACGCGGCGGTATTCAGCGGCGCTGGCGGCTGTGCCAACCAGGGCCTTGATATCGCGGCTGATCTCGCCGGCGTGCAACATTTTGCCGGACCCGCGCAGCTCGACGAGCACGGCAACTACTACGTTATGGATATGCAATCGGGCGTGCCCGGCACCGCACTTGGAAGCGACGGCTTCGTTTGGTCCGACGGCTTCGTCTGGTCTGATGGTTTCGTCTGGAGTCAGGGCTTCGTGTGGGCGCAGAACTTCGACGATCTGGACGACGAGTCAAGTACCGCCAGCATCAATCAGTGGGTGCCACAGGAGTAGGGCGCGCCGCGCCGCCTGGCAAATGCCCCGGGCAAGAATTCTGTTTCTTGTCACGGGGCATTTGCCGAAACGCTCTGGACAGTTCACCCCGCAGCCAGCCCGGTCAGGGCCCAACAAAGCGACATCTTGTTGGATGTCACAGAGAAATAACGCATAAATAATGCCCCTTCCTCTGTGTGAAAAACGCCCATTCCCACGACAAAGAAACTCAAACGCATAAATAACGAGGCAATAACGCCTGCGTAACAACTTCTCCTGCCTGCTTGTAGACACTCCATCTGTCACGCGATCGGTCACGATCCAGGCCACTACTCGCCAGGTCCGCTCGTCGCGCGGTGAACAATCAATAATCACTCCTGGAGAAGGACATGAGATGGAAAATACCAATCTGTACGCTGTCGAGCGTGCTCCTATTTAGCCTGGCAGGTGGCGCACATGCGCAGCAGGTAAGCGTTACCGCTGTTGGACTTGACGAAGACAGTATACAAGTCAACTTCCCTGACTTTAGTGCAGCACAAGGCTGCTTCAACGGGCCGCAAGTTACGCGCTACCGTCGCGTACTGCCCGGAGGTTTTGTTCAGGATGACGTTGACTCGCGCCCAGTCGGCGATGTAACCGAGACCTATGATGGCCTGGGTGGCGGCGACTACTACTTTGAAGTTACCGGTTGCGTGCCGAATAATTCTGGTGAGCCAGACTACGAGACTGGTTTTTCAAATGTCGTCACGATTACAGGACCAGCGCTCGCAGCGCCTTCCATGCCGGCATCCATTAGCGCCGATGCCGTCGACGACACCATTTCCGTGTCGTGGGCCGCGTCGGTTGATGCTGCCTCCTATCAGATTGGCGTGCGCACGCAGCCGGTCGATGGCTGGGTTGACGGTACCCCCGGTGACTGGGGTAACTGGAGCAATTACGCCAACCTTGGCGATACGCTCAGCCGCGACTATCCGGGACTATCACCGGCGGTTTATCAATATCGCGTACGCGCCTGCAACGTCACAGGTTGCAGCGGTGGGATTCTAAGCGAGGCGGCCATTGTCAATGCGCCACAGTTTGACGCGGGCGATGAATACTACTTCCCCGACGCAAAAATTCGCGCTATCTGGACCTCACCTGAGGGCTGTTTGGTTCTGTTCGAAGACTTGCCAAACGCGTGCGAAACCAAGTTCAGCAATGCACACGCGCTGATTCAATTTGAAAACCCGAATCACGAAAAAATGTATTCGCAAGTATTTCTTGCCAATGCCATGGGTAAGAAAATTGATGTGTGGTACGACGACAACGGCGACTGCAGTTCGCTCAACTCGCTCATGACGATCGGCAGAATCGAAATTCAGGGCGACGTCTTGACGCTGGGGGAGAACGGCAATGACTAAGCAATTTTTAAAATTACTGGCGCTTGCCAGCTGCGCGCTCACGGCGCAATGGTCCAGCGCAGAAACGCTTCAGATCACAGTAGGTGAAGTGTCCGAAGCGCTCGAAGATGCATCACAAAGCAACAACGCGCTTGCACGTCTGGCAGCCTCCAAGGTCAATGCAGCACTTGCTGAGCGCGGCTTTGAATTCGATATGAACTCGCTATTTGTAGAAGGGCAAACAGATCCCGGCGAACAACCGTGTACGGGCTTTTGGTCACCCGGTGGCAGTTACGTGCTCGAGCTTGATGCACAAACCGGTCTCTCGCTACTGGCCGAAAACCTGGCGGAACCGATTGTGTTCAGCGTTACAGCAATCGGCGAGCTGGACGTAAATCTTCAGCTGCAGGTACGCATCGGTGCCAAGATTTTCGGCAAGTGCATTCGCTTGGCGAAAGACACCGTGAATTTGTCGGTCGATGCTGCATTCAATGCTACGGTCACCGCCGTTGTTGACATGCATCCAATGCTTGACGAAACGCCTGGCTCTGAGGCAATTACGTTTGCACCTGAAGTCGACATTATGGGCGACATCAACTATCTGGATGTGAACGCCGATATCTCCGGCATCGGTGGCACCATCAACTTCTGGTCGCTGCTCCCTGTCGTGGGGCCGTTCATCAACGATACGTTCGCAAATCTCGCGCTCGACGTGGTGCTCGATCTCTATGATGTTGAAGCCGAGGCTCAGGCTCGACTGGATGACGCGGCGCAGGAGTTGGAAAATTCACTGCAGCTCGATCTTACCGACTGGGCGGCGACCACCGACGTATCGCTCCCGCCGGTCTCTGATGAAACCATCATGCAGCTTGCGCCGTTGACCTTGCAGCCTGGCCTCATGGCACTGCCGGTGACCGCCGAGTTCTATAACGACAACCGCAACCAGTTGTTGTATGCGTTTTTGGTTGGTGACAGCCAAATGATCAACGACATCCTGACCGGCGCGGCGACCTGCGCTGCGGCGTCAGCGCTGGCTGTGCCAAACATGAATCGCCAGCCGATTTATGCTCAGAGCAACGGCAGCTGTCAGGCCATTAACGTGAGCAACACAAATCAATCCGGACCGTTTTTCACCAGTGCAAACTGTGCGGCCAACAGCGTGGTTGATTTTGTACCGTACACCTTTGCCGACTACTGTGCGGAAGTTGTCGCAGCAACACCCAACTACAAACTGGGTAACGCTGCGGGCTTGTCACCCGACCAACAGAAATGGCGCATTGCACCGGCGACCGCGATCAACGTTTCGGTCGATTCAGTGGCTGAGAATTCGCAGCCATACTGGAAGCGGGTCAAGTACAAAACGATTGAGAATGTGATTGACGGCTATGTCCGCGACTTTGATCAAATTGATGCGGTGTGCAACGATTCAGCTCAGCTTGACGACGTGTGCGGTTGCTCATTGAGCGGCTGTGGCCCTGGTTTCAATCAGCAGTGCACCAACTGCTCAAACTGCCAAACCACCTACTCTTATCAATGCAACATGTACTTCCAGAACCCACCCCTGGGTGGCGGTGATCTGGATATTCCGCAATACCGTGGTTCGGGCACCTGCGAACTCGAGATGCGTGTCTACAAGAAAAACCCCAATGCCACCGGTCTGCGGCCGATGATTGCTCTGCACGGCGGTAGCTGGAAATTCCGCGGCTTTGGCTTCTTTGGACTCGAGTCCGTTATCTCGCACTTTACCGACGAAGACTATGCGGTATTCGTACCATTTTATCGCCTGACGGGCGACGATGATGGCAACCTTGAGTGCAACGGGGCGAACTCCCAGACCATTACCGAGGATGTTGCCGCAGCCCTGCAGTGGGTGCGCAACAACGGACAAGACTATGGCGCGCTACCGGTACCGGTACGACTGGTCGGTCAATCCGCGGGTGCGCATCTGGCAACCTGGTTGTCGGTCAACTACTCCGATGATATCTATGCCGGCTGGATGGCCTATCCACCAGCGGATGCAGAGCATTTCATAAGCGAGAACCTGCTCGGTGATGTCATTGATCCGCTAATTGTCTCGGGCCCGGCAGCGCGTGCACTACGCGATTTCCTGGACGCGGATCTGGACAACATTGATCTCAACAGTGATGCCGTGGTCGATAACACGTTCCCACCGATCATTGCAGCCAATCCTGCGGTGTATCCGGACATGTTTATCACGCACGGTCTCGCCGATACCTTGGTGCCTGCATCGCAATCGATTCGCTTATGCAACGGCTTTTCGAGCGACGTCGAAGGTGGGCCGGCGGTAGCCTTTGGTGGCGATCCGGAAAATGCTTCGTATCAGGAGGCGTACGCCTGTGAGACGGATCGTTCGCAGCTACGGCTATACGCAGAAGCCGATCATGCCCTGGAGTTTTGCATCCCAGGCATCGCTTGTGCATCGGGCTCGGATGGTTCACAAAAGGTCATCAAGGCCGGCATGCGCGACGCACTCGAGTTCCTGGGCGGCGCGTATCTCGACAGTGACGGCGATTTGATCTTTGACGCAGAAGATAACTGCATCTTCGTCGCCAACAGCAATCAGCGCGATAGCAACGGCGACGGGCACGGTAACGCCTGCGATCTGGATTTCAACAATGATTGCAGCACGAACTTTGTTGACTATTCCTTGATGCGGAACAGTTTCCAAAGCACCAATTCTCCGGATATGGATGTCAATGGTGACGGTGTCGTGAACTTCCTCGACATTGCAGCGTTCCCGCCTGCCTTTTTGCAACCACCCGGTCCAAGTGGTGGTGAGGCAGACTGCAACTAGTTGGTGACAACCAGCTAACGACGTTTCGGAGCGGTATCGATATTGTGCTCGCGCAATATCGGTATCGCTTTTGAAACTAACTCCTCGACAGTCTCTGGCGAACTGGAATAGAGTTGTCCAAACAACGGACAATTATTCCTCGGCAATGACCAGTGACGCCTCCCCATTATTCAAAATAGTCATTACGGCCCTACTGCCGGTGGTCGCGGCTAATCTGTGCTACATCGTTTCCGCCCGGGCCGGGTATATCCCGTGGTGCTTCACCTACCTGGAGGGCTGCACCTCCATCAGCTCAACGGGGCGCCACGGCAGCGGCTATGTTCTTTTCAAACTCACCATGCTGCCGCAGGCGCTATTGCTGTGGGATTTTTGGCGCCAGCCATTGATCGAGGGCGCTAGCCGGGCGAGCCTGCGCTGGCCGCGGCGCCTTGGGCAACTCGGCGCCGCGTTCCTCGTTATCTACGTCGTTTTTCTGGGCGCTGAGACGCCGATCTATGCCTTGATGCGCCGCTACGGTGTGTTCGTCTATTTTATCGGTACGTTCGCCGCTATGGCCTGGATTAGTCGGGCGCAGTGGCGACGCGCGGGCGCCAGGGGGCATCGTTGGATTTTAGGCGGGCTGTGTCTGGCCATGCTGGCGCTCGGTTTGGCAGAAATTCCGCTGGGCAAATTTGCGCTGGCCGACAACCAGGCCGAGAACATCATCGAGTGGAATTTCGCGCTTCTGATGCAGGCCTGGTTTTTAGTGTTTTGGTGGCAGTGGCGGGCCCGCGGCCGATAGCGTTGCAGGTGCATATCCGGAGTTGCCGTTGCTTCTGTGTTTGCTCGCTGCGATCGGTTTAGTCCCACATTGAAAAAAGCGGTTCTTGCTGGCGCTTGGCCATCACCGCATTCCAATGTGCGCTCTGCGCACTTTGTCCCCGACGTTCATACAGCGTTACCAACCAGGTGACAATTTCCCGCTTCACATCTGAGGTAACGCGACGGTCGGCG
>CAYGSQ010000095.1:0-3363 GCA_964352435.1 uncultured Gammaproteobacteria bacterium
TGAAGGTGTCGCGCAAATGCTGTTTTTCGAGTCGGATGAGGTGTGCGAAACCTCGTATGCGGATCGTAAAGGCAAGTATCAGGGGCAGACCGGCGTCACGTTGCCAAAGACCTGAGTCTGCCAGCGCGCTAGTCGGTGTCTGGCGGGTCAGCCTCGTTCCGCTCGCTGGGAGCTGGCTCGGTCGGACTCACAACGTCAAGCTCAGTCGCGATCTCAAGCTCGGTCAGGCTCAGCACCACGTTGGGTCGCTCATCAATGGTCTGCACCATTTTGACCGGCACGTAATTTTTTTCGACCGCCGCCCAAATTATGGTCGCGCGGCTGGAGCCGGGACGCTGACGTCGTATTTTGACGGTGCTGAACTGGCCAGCCGGCGTCGACAGCACTTCCGTGCCCTTGACCTCAAAGTCGTACTGCTTCACTTCGTTGCGATCGATCACGCTGTAAGACGGCGCGAGACGTTCATCGCGCAGATCCATCATTATGCGCAGTTGCAGCAGCAATCGGTCGAGCTCCGGGCCGACCAGCGTGAAGTTGGCGTTTTCGCTTTTGTAGGTGCTTTGGGCGCTCGCATCCTCCCAATCAAAGAAAATCGTGCTGTTGCGTTTGCCTTTGCGCGTGCCGTCGTTGAATCGATAGTCGACAGGGATCAGTTGCTGTTCGCGGGTCTGAAAATGCGACTCTTCAACGACGTCGCCGTAGCGAATTAACGCCGCGAGTCCGCGGGGTTCAGAGACCGAGCGCAGCTCGTGCAGGGCACTGTCGGTCTGGCGCGTAAGTGATAGCGTGGTCTCAGCGACATTGGCTCCGGAGTACTGCACGTCATAACGCGCAACGAAGTCCGCTGGCAGCGTGTCTTCGGCCCACGTTGCCACGCACGCCATGATCGTTAGCAAGCTAGCCCAAGCGCGAAAATTCATGTGTGTTCCCGTGTCAGTTGGTCCAGAGTCAGCGCGGTGGTGAGTGGCCTGTTTTGCCACAGCACCTGGTCTTCATGCAGCCGCAGGTCGCCCCGTCCGAGCGCATCGATGACCCGTGGGTAAATCCGGTATTCGATGTCCTGTACTTTTGCGCGCAATGTTTCCTCGGTGTCACTGCGCTTGATCGCGACGCGTTCCTGAGCGATTACCGGGCCACCGTCAAGTTGCTCGGTAACAAAATGGACGCTGGCGCCGTGCCAGGCCTCGCCTGCGGCGATCGCCCGTGCATAGGTGTCAAGTCCTCGATACTTGGGCAACAAAGATGGATGAACGTTCACCATCCGCCCGTGCCATGCGCGCACAAATTCGGGGCTGAGAATGCGCATGTAGCCAGCAAGCACCAGTAGGTCGGGTTTAAGTGTGGCCAATTGGGCCGTCAGAGCGCGTTCATGTTCGGTCCGGTTGTTATGCGCACGCTGGCAGGTAAGGGCCGCAATGTTACGTCTGCGCGCACGGTCCAGCCCATACGCCGATACCTGGTCACTCACCACGCCTACGACGTCGAATGCGGCGCCCGACGCCGCGTATTCAGCCATTGCCTGAAAGTTGCTGCCGTTGCCGGACAGCAGCACCACGACGCGTGCCGGCTCATGCATGCACAGCTTGTCCATTGCGCTCGCAACGCACGCGCTCGCCCTCGCCGCGGCGTACATCGCCGATCACCCAGGCCGTCTCGCCGCTGGCGACCAGCACATCGACCGCCTGCTGCGCGTCAGCGGCGGGCACCGTAACCACCATGCCAAGGCCGCAGTTAAACGTCCGCAGCATTTCAAATTCATCGAGTTTGCCTGCGCGTTGCAGCCAGTCGAAATCAGCGGGGCGCTCGAACGCATCCAGATCGACATGGGCACACAGACCCTGCGGGACGGAGCGGGGAATATTCTCCAGCAGTCCGCCACCGGTGATGTGCGCCATCGCATGAACGTCGACAGCCTTGATCAATGCGAGCAACGCCTTGACGTAAATGCGTGTCGGCGTCAGGAGCCGGTGTGCCAATGCGCCGTCGAGTGCCTCGCCTTCGCTGTCGAGCAAACGACGAATCAGTGAATAACCGTTGGAATGCGGGCCGCTGGACGCGATACCGATCAACGCGTCGCCGCGCGCGACATCGTCACCGGTGATGATGCGTGCCTTGTCGACCACGCCAACGCAAAAACCGGCCAGGTCATAGTCATCACCGTGATACATGCCCGGTAGTTCGGCTGTCTCCCCGCCGATCAGCGATGCGCCAGCCTGCTCGCAGCCCGCGGCAATGCCGTCGATGACGGAGGCGGCGGTATCGACGTCCAGCTGCCCGGTCGCGTAGTAGTCCAGAAAAAACAACGGGGTCGCCCCGGCAACCACCAGATCATTGGCGCACATGGCCACCAGATCGATGCCGATGGTGTCATGGATGCCCGTCGCCAGCGCAAGTTTAAGCTTGGTGCCGACCCCGTCTGTGGCGGCCACCAGAACGGGCTTGTCGTACTGGCTCATGTCCAGTTCGAAAAGCGCACCGAAGCCGCCAAGCCCGGTCAAAACACCCGGTCCGAACGTGCGCTTGACCCGGGGTTTGATGCGCTCGACCAGCGCGTTGCCGGCGTCAATATCAACGCCAGCGTCTTTATAGGTAATCGGTGATTTTTTAGTCATGGCGTCTGGGAGGCGTGGCAAAGCCCGGGATTGTACTCTTTTCGGGTGCGGCTGTGGGGCGCAGCACGCTGCGACGCGACGCCGGGGGGCGTTTCGATTTACACTGCGCCCGCGGGAACGATGAGGACGAGAATTTATGGTCGCGCGCAACCTGATTTTGATGCTGGCGATGGCCGTGGGACTGAGTGGCCCGTGGCAGGCTGCGACGTGGGCCGCGTCCGTGCCCGACCTGTACGCGGTCGAAGTGCCGCTGGCCACCGATGCGGACGATGAAGCGCGGGAGGCCGCTTACGCGCTGGCGCTGTCCCGCGTGCTGGTGCGGGTCACCGGACAACGCAATATAGCCAGTAATCCGGACGCGGCGGCCGTTTTGGAGCAGGCTCAGCAGCTTGTGCAGCAGTTTACGACGCGCGGCGATAGCGCCCTGTGGGTCGCGTTTGATGGCCCGACGCTGGAACGTGCGGCGGCCCAGGCCGGTTTGCCTATATGGAATAGGGACAGGCCGTCAATTTTGGTGTGGCTCGCGGTGGATCGGGGCGAGGGCGCGCGCGCGAGCATCGGCGCCGATAGTGAAGACCCGCTCAAGGCAGACGTGGAAGCGGCGGCGGCCGCGCGCGGTCTGCCGCTGATTTGGCCGCTGGCCGACTCCACCGATTTGTCCGTGGCTTCAATCACCGATGTGTGGGGCGGGTATGGCGACAACGTCGAAGCCGCGTCTGCGCGCTATCGGCCGGATGCCGTGCTGGTCGCG
>CAYGSQ010000095.1:3373-9635 GCA_964352435.1 uncultured Gammaproteobacteria bacterium
CGGGCAGCGTCCTTACGGTGACTGGGCGCTGCAAACGGGCGGCGAACTGCAAAACTGGCGTGCGGGTGTTGCGCCGGGCATGAACAACGTGGCGGATTTTCTCGTGGCCCGTTTGGCGACCAGTGCGACGATTGCCAGCACCACCTCGATTACCGTCAACAACGTCTATGGCGTGTCGGCCTACAGCGATACGCTCAATTATCTGGAACGACTGTCCCTGATTGACTCGGTGACCCTGATCGCCGCGCACAACGATTCGTTTATATTTGAAGTCGCGCTGCTGGGTGATGCCGCACGACTGCGCCGCGCGATTGACGTTGGCAATGTGCTGGTCAGCGATGATCCGGACGGGTTTTCCATGAGCTTCAAGTACGCGCGATGAGGCGTCGGGACATTCCCAACGCTCTGTGCATTGCGCGCATCGCGCTCGTGCCGGTTCTGTTGTGGGCAATTTTGACGCGTCAGTTTCTGCTGGCCACCTTGCTGTTCGGCACCGCCGGCGTGACCGATATTCTGGACGGCTACCTGGCACGCCGTTTCGATTGGCATTCCAATCTCGGCGCAATTCTCGATCCAATTGCCGACAAGGTTTTGACCGTCGGGGTCTTTGTGTCGCTGGTCATCGTTGGGCTGATACCGCGGTCACTGGCCGTGCTTGTGATCGGTCGCGACGTGCTCATCCTGTGCGGCGTCGCGGCCTATCGTGTGTTGATCGGCCCCTTTGAAGCGGGCGCGAGCGGCATCGGTAAATTTAACACCGCCATCATGCTGCTCTTTGTATTGCTTGTGCTGTGCCGTGCGGCGTTGGGTCTGCCCGGTGAGCTGGTCATCGTGACGCTGGGCGCTATTCTCACCGCCGCCGTCATCGCAAGCGGGCTTGACTACATGCGACAATGGGTGGTGCACGCCAAAGCGGCAAAAAGAAACGGACCAAATTGATGACTGAAGAAAGACTGTATCGACTGCTTGCAATTGGCGGGCTGCTTATACTGCTGTATCTGCTTGCGCCCATTCTGACGCCGTTCGTAGCATCGGCGCTGTTGGCCTATGTCGGTGATCCGTTGGTCGATCGGCTCGAAAAACTCAAGCTGTCGCGCACCGTCGGCGTACTGGTGACGTTCGTGATGATCTTTACCGGTATTGCGGCGCTGACCTTGCTCATCGTCCCGCTGGTGCGCGATCAGGGTTCGGCCTTTGCGACCAAACTGCCCACCTACATCCAATGGGTGGAAGCCAATATTCTGCCCAAGGTGATGCCCTACCTTGGACTGGAAGGTGACACGCTGAACACAGGACTCGCGCCGCTGCTTAGCGAGTACGGCGACAAAGTCGGGTCACTGGCCTCGGGCGCATTGGGCACCCTGACACGCTCGGGTAGTGCGCTGCTCACAAGTGTCGTCACGATGTTTCTAATTCCAATTTTGACGTTCTATTTGTTGCGCGACTGGGATCACATCGTGCACCGCGTTGGCGAACTGATTCCGGCCGCGGAGCGTGAGAACCTGTTTGGTCTGGCACGCGAGTCGGACGAGGTGCTCGGCGGCTTTCTGCGGGGTCAGGTGTTAGTGATGCTGGGTCTGGCGACTATCTATTCCATCGGCCTGTCGATTGTTGGTCTGGACTACGCCATTGCCATTGGCGTTGTCGCGGGACTGGTTAGTTTCGTGCCCTACCTTGGCCTGGTCGTGGGCATTGTTTTGGCGGGCCTGTCCGCGCTGGCGCAATTGCAAAGCTTTGGTGCGGTTGCTGCGGTCGTCGCGGTGTTTGTCGTTGGGCAGATGATCGAAGGCTCGCTATTATCGCCGATAGTGGTCGGCGATCGCATTGGTTTACACCCGGTGCTGGTGATTTTTGCCGTCATGGCGGGCGGCCAACTGTTCGGTGTTTTTGGTATTTTGCTGGCACTGCCCGGTGCCGCCGTGGTGTCTGTGATCGTGCGTCACGTCTACGGACGCTTTGACGATACGGAAGAAGCGTTGCTGGCGGCCAATGACGACGATGAGGCACAGGGAGAGGCGAGTTAACGCGAGCTCACAGCTAGCTCTGCCGGTAACGCTTGCTGACCACGCGCGTTTCGATAACTTCCACGCGGATGGCAATGAGACGGTAGTCGCGGCGCTGTTGGCGCCATCTCTGGCGCCGGCTGTGTGGCTTTATGGCACAAGCGGTGTGGGCAAGAGTCATCTTTTGCAGGCGCTTTGTCATACGGATAAGCGGTGCGTTTATCTAACCTCTGCCATGCTGTTGCAAATGCCACCCGCAGCCCTTGAGGGCTTTGAACGCTACGCCCGCGTGTGTATCGATGATGTGCATGCCTTGCTCGGCGATCGCGAACGCGAGATTGCCTTGTTTCATTTGTATAATCGACTGCTAGATGCACAGGGCGCTTTGGTTTTTAGCGCAGATCGCAGTGCTCGTAACCTGACTTTTGTGCTGCCGGACCTGGCGTCGCGCTTGCGGGCGGCCGTGGCACTGCAAGTGCACGAACTCGATGACGAAGGTCGTCTTGCGGTACTTGAAAAACGCGCGGACGCGCGGGGCTTTGAATTGCCATCGGCGACGGGTCGCTATTTGCTCAACCACTATCGACGCGACATGAAATCGCTGTGTGCGATGCTTGATACGCTGGACCTGGCGTCACTCGCCGCGCACAGGCCGCTAACCATTCCCTTCGTCAAGACGATTCTTTGAGTTCGCGCTGGTATTTCGCCAGCGCTTCGAGCTTGGCATGGCGCGTTACCGGTGCCAGTAAAATCATGAAGACAATGCCACAGGCCACCGCGACAATCGGCGCCGGGCGCGCGGCATTGGAGGCAATAATCTCGACCAGCGCGATGCAAAGGTAGGGCAGGGCGAGCGCACCAGCCACGACCAGCGCACGGACGCTGCGACGAAAGACGAACAAGCTCACCACGACCAATGGGGCGACCAGGGCCAACGATTTGGGTGAGCTAAATGCCACGAGGTTCCACCAGACGAAGCCGGCCGTCATGGCCACGAAGGCCAGCGCGCACAGCGGCTGCATGTAGCGCATCATGCTGTTTTCAGGCGCATGGCGAGCCGGGCGAGACGTTCGCCAGCGGCGCGCGCGATGTCTTTTTCAATCGAATCGAGCGGCGCGTCGGGCGGCTGCGCCAAATGAGTCGCGCCGTAAGGCGTGCCGCCCGCGCGCGTCGTATTGAGTCCCTCTACCGTGTAGGGCACGCCCGCGAGCACCATGCCGTGGTGCATCAGCGGCACCATCATGGTCAGAAGCGTCGACTCCTGTCCGCCGTGTGCGCTGCCCGTTGAGGTAAAAGCCATCGCCGGTTTATCGACCAATGCGCCCTCAAGCCAAAGCGCCGATGTACCATCAATAAAGTGCTTGAGTTCGCCCGCCATGTTGCCAAAGCGTGTGGGCGAGCCCAGCGCCAGCCCGTCGCAGTCGCGCAAATCGTCCAGCGTCGCGTACGGGGCACCGTCGGTTGGAACGGCGGGCTTGGTTGCGCGCGTATCGTCGCTGACAGAGGGCACGGTGCGGACAATTGCCTCGGCATCTTCAACACTCTCGATACCCCGGGCAATTTGGGTCGCCAGGGCCGCCGTGGAGCCGTGGCGCGAATAATACAAAACCAACAGACGCGCGCTCACAGAAGCGCCAGAACGTTGCTGGGTGGCCGGCCAATGCACGCTTTGTCACCGCGCACAACGATAGGGCGCTGCAGCAAGGCAGGGTGGGCCGCCAGCGCTAGCGCAATCCGCTCAGCATCCGTTTCATCAGGACTCAATCCCGCGTCGCTATAGCCTTTGTCGCCAGTTCGGACGGCCGTCATTGGCGTCTGGTCCAGCTGCCGCAACAGGGCCTTGATGGTGGCCAGATCCGGTGGCGTTTTGAGGTATTCGACCACCACAGGCTCAATGCCGCGTTCACGCAACAACTCGAGGGTTGCCCGGGACTTGGAGCACCTTGGATTATGGTAGATCGTTACGCTCATGGGCCTGGTTTCTCCTGCAATATGAACGGGTTTTTGGTCGTCTGCCCTTGACCGGCGCGGGTGCCGCAGTTAGCGTCTCGCGGTAGACAGAGGCGATCTGTCGTTAATGTGTATGGGAATTTACATGGTGGGGATGCGCACGTCACGAGCCTTGATTGCGGTCGCACTGCTGGCGTTGGCTGGCTGCGTGGCGACAGCACCGCCCGTGCAGGAAATGAGCGACGCACGTCAGGCGGTCGCTGCCGCACGCGACGCCGGCGCCGACAAGCTGGCGCCGCAGATTTACCGGCGTTCTATTTCATTGTTGCGCAGCGCCGAGGGCACGTTGGAGCGTCGTCGTTTCAAGCAAGCCCGCGATCAGGCACTGGCTGCTCGCCGACTGGCAATAGAAGCGATGGGAGACGCAACGGCCGCGGCTTACCGCGACACGCCGTAAACACTCTTTAGCGCCGGTACCAGCGCGTGCGCAGTCGATCCAGAACCTTGTCCGAATAAACCCGGCGGCCATACGAGCCGTTGTAGCGTGCCAGCCCGCCCGCCAGATTGCCTTTTTCCCGATCAATGTAATAGCGCAGGATGGTGCAACCCATGCGCAGATTGGTGGGCAGGTGAAACAGGTTGTCGTCAGGCCGGCCAATTTCATCGAGCCAGAACGGCATAATCTGCATCATGCCAAGCGCCCCCGCGTAGGAAATCGCAAAGCGGTCAAAATTGCTTTCGATGTCGATTACGGCGAGCACCAGTTCTGGCGGCAGGTCGGCACGTGCCGCCTCGCTGTGCACGAGCTTGAGCAGCTCAAGACGCTTGGCATCATCCGGGACTTTGCGTTTCAAACGCGCGGACATATCGACCAGCCATACTTCGGCCTCGAAGCGGTCCTCGAAACTGCTGGCATCCGAGACGGCCTTAATCAGGAGGCTGCGCAATTGCGGATCAAGGTCAGGCGTATCCGGTGCGGCGAACGCAGACACACCGCTCATGGCGATCGCCACAAGTGGGCCCAGCATGTTGCGCCACGTTGCGTTCATCGCGACTCGACGACGCCCGCAAGAAAGGTCATCAGATCATCGGTCTTGATGTCCTGGGTGTCGTCGTCCTGCCGCGCCTTGTACTCGATGGTGCCGGCCTTGAGCCCCCGGTCGCCGACGACCAGACGATGTGCGACACCCAGCAGGTCCATATCTGCAAACTTGACGCCGGGACGTGCATCGCGATCGTCCAGCAAGACGTCGTAGCCTGCCGCGGTCAACGACTCGTATAGAGCATTGACGGTGTCGCGTACGAGCGGTGACTTGTGCATATTCATCGGCACCAGGCCAATCTGGAACGGATTGATAGACGCGGGCCAGATGATGCCTTTGTCATCGTGATGCTGCTCGATGGCGGCGGCAACGATGCGTGACACGCCGATGCCGTAGCAGCCCATGGGCATCGATACGCTGCGCCCGTTGTCGTCGAGCACCTTGGCGTCCATAGCATCGGCGTATTTGCGACCCAGTTGAAAAATATGCCCCACCTCAATGCCACGGGCGAGCGCGAGCGTGCCCTTACCGTCGGGACTTGGATCGCCTTCAACGACATTGCGCAGGTCCGCGATGACGGGTTCGGGCAGATCGCGGCCCCAGTTCACACCAGTCAGATGCTGGTCACGGGCGTTCGCGCCGCACACAAAGTCGGCCAGATGGGCCGCGCTGTGATCGGCAATAATCGGACACGCCAAACCAACCGGGCCGATAAAGCCGGGTTCGCAGCCGGCCACGCGCTCGACCGTTGTGGCGTTGGCCAGCGTCAGCGGCACGGCGACACCTTCAATTTTTGCGGCCTTGATTTCATTGAGATCGTGATCCCCGCGCAACACCAGTGCCACGACCTCGTGGTCACTATCTTTAGCGGCGCGTACCAACAGCGTTTTTACGCAACGGCTTGCGGACACGTCAAGGAACTGGGTCACGGCCTCGATCGTACGGGTGTCCGGGGTGTCCACGGTGGCCATCGACGCCCCCGCCGCGGGACGCTCACCGGGCGGGGCAACGGCGGCGGCTTGTTCAATATTTGCCGCATAGTCACTACCGTCGCTGTAGGCAATCAGGTCTTCGCCCGTGTTAGCCAAAACCTGAAACTCATGCGATACCGCGCCGCCGATGGCGCCGGAGTCGGCTTCTACCGCGCGGAACGATAGTCCCAAGCGCTCAAATATTTTTGAATAAGCGCCGTGCATTACTTGATATGTGGTATCCAGCGATGCGTCATCAATATGAAACGAGTAGGCATCCTTCATCAAGAACTCG
>CAYGSQ010000096.1:0-9634 GCA_964352435.1 uncultured Gammaproteobacteria bacterium
GCTTAAGAGCGCGTAAGACAAAACAGAAAACACCACGTGTGCGAGCAGCGGCCAGCCGAGTGAACCCGAGGCTGCCTGTTGCACGCCAAACGTGGTCGCGGCGCTGAGTACGGCCGCAAGTATAAGCGACGTGCCGGCGAGCTTTTTGGATTGCGCGCGTGTGGCGCCGGCCAGTGCGGCGAGCGCGATGGCAAAGCCAATCAGTGAGAGCAGTTCGCCGATGCTTAAACTGATGGCCGTGTGCGCCGTCAGCATGTCGCCGAGCAGCAAGCCGTGCGCAATTAATGCGGCCGCCATAGCGGCAAGTGTCCACCCACGGCCGAACGGCGGGTCATGGCGTATTAGCCACCCGCCCAGAACTGCATAGCAAAGAGGGACTGTGATCTGAAGCACAGAAAAGATTCAATGAATACCGTAAGTTACACTTTCACTTGCAATGATCGCACAAGGACCCGTCGAAAAGAAGAGTACGGGGCAGTTGTTTAGGCATGCGGATACGAATTCTTGGTTGCAGCGGCGGCATTGGCCTTGGGCTGCGCACCACCTCCATTTTGATTGATAACCACATTCTGATCGATGCCGGCACCGGTGTCGGCGATCTGACCATTGGCGAGCTAAAAGGCATTGAGCACGTCTTCTTGACCCACAGCCACCTTGACCATATCGCCGGTCTGCCGCTGTTTCTGGACAGCGTCTTCGATGCACGGCTCGGCAATCCGGTGACGATTCACGCGCGCGACGAGACCATTGCGGCCTTGCGCGAGAACATCTTCAACGGCGTCATTTGGCCCGATTTCGAGTCGCTGCCAACGCCCCAAAACCCGGTTTTGCGCTTTTCACCCATGATGCCCGGTGAGCGGGTTGAACTTGAGGCCTGCGCGCTGCGAGCGGTCGATGTCCATCATTCGGTCCCGTCGCTGGGCTTTTGTATCGAGCACAACGACCGCGTCTTCGCGTTCAGCGGTGACACGATGACCAATCAATCTTTGTGGCAGGTACTCAACGAATACCCGCACCTTGATACCCTGGTGATGGAAGTATCCTTTCCCAATCGTCAGGCCGAGCTTGCGCACAAGGCGGGTCACTATTGCCCCGCGACACTTGCGGAGGACCTCAAGAACCTGCGGCACCAGCCACAGACGTGGGTGACGGCAATGAAGCCCGGCGCGGAGGACGAGATTTTGTCTGAAGTGCTCCAGGCAATGCCCGGGCGCGGCATCAGGCGTCTGCGGCGCGGGGATGTCATCGACTTCTAGTGGGGCACTAGGTCCCATCTCAGGGGTCTGCTAACATCGCCGGCTCACTCTATTAGCGCGATGATTTGCCATGTTCGACACACTTAGCGATCGGCTTTCCAAAACGTTTGGCCTGCTCAAGGGCAAGGGCCGGCTTACCGAAGACAATATAAAAGACGCGCTGCGCCAGGTCCGCATGGCCTTGCTCGAGGCCGATGTCGCGCTGCCCGTGGTCAAACAGTTTGTCGGCCACATCAAAGAGAAGGCCGAGGGTCAGGCGTTTTCCAAGAGCCTGACGCCGGGGCAGGCGTTCATCAAGATCGTGCACGACGAGCTCGTAAGCGTGATGGGCGAGCAAAATGCCACGCTCGATCTGCGTGCGCAGCCGCCCGCGGTGGTGCTGCTCGCCGGCCTGCAAGGCGCGGGTAAGACGACGACCGCCGCCAAACTGGCGCGCCATCTGATCGAGCGCGAGAAGCGCAAAGTCATGGTGGTCAGCGCCGATATCTACCGGCCCGCGGCTATCTTGCAGTTGGAGCGCTTGGCCGAGCAGGTGGGGGCCACCTTCCATGCCAGCGACACGAGCCAAAAAGCCACAGCCATTGCCGGTGGCGCACTTGATGCCGCTCGCAAGGGTGGCTTCGATGTATTGATCGTTGATACGGCGGGCCGACTGCACATCGACGGCGAAATGATGAGCGAAGTTCAGGCGGTCCACGCGGCGATCAAACCGGTGGAGACTTTGTTCGTGGTGGACGCCATGGCCGGTCAGGACGCGGTCACGGCGGCCAAGGCCTTCGACGAGGCCCTGTCGCTGACCGGTGTCATCCTCACCAAGACCGACGGTGACGCGCGCGGTGGTGCCGCATTGTCGGTACGTGAAGTAACGGGCAAGCCAATCAAATTTCTGGGCAGCGGCGAAAAAGTCGACGCGCTCGAACCCTTCCATCCGGATCGTGTGGCCTCACGCATCCTGGGCATGGGCGACGTCGTGTCGCTGGCCGAAGAGGTGCAGGAAAAAGTTGATCAGGACGAAGCGGAGCGCCTGGCCAGGAAACTGAAGTCAGGCAAGGGCTTCGATTTGTCCGACTTGCGCAGCCAGTACAGTCAGATGCTCAACATGGGTGGTATGGGTGCCATGATGGACAAGCTGCCAGGCATGAGCGGCATGTCGGCCAATTTGTCGAAACAAGCGGATGACAATGTCATCAAGCGCCAGATCGCCCTGATCAATTCAATGACGCCGCGTGAGCGCCGCTTCCCCAAACTGATGAATGGCTCGCGCAAGCGCCGCATTGTCAACGGGGCAGGGCTGACTATTCAGGATCTCAACCGCCTGATGAAGCAGCACAAGATGATGGAAAAGCAGATGAAGAAGCTCAGCAAGGTAGGAATTAAGGGTATGATGCGTGGCCTCGCAGGGCGAATGCCACCGGGCATGGGTCCGCGCTAGGGGCTGATACGGGCGTAACATAACGCGCTTTCGGCGGGTTTATTTCGTGTCAGGCACTGCCAGCGCTGACGACAATTGCAGCGGCAAACTGTTTACATCAGTAAAAACAGGATGTTAGCCCGGATCAGCGGTGTAACAGGCCCCTGTTGCTGCCGTGCAAAAACCCTTTCTTTTTTCGGCAAATACAGTAATATGCCGGGTTTGTTCGGCCCAGCCGTCGCCATGACGACAGCGGGCCGTTTTCATCAGTTGGGAAAGAACACAATGGTTACGATTCGTTTGTCCCGCGGCGGTGCAAAAAAGCGCCCGTTCTACCACATCGTGGTGACCGATAGCCGCAACCGTCGCGACGGTCGCTACATCGAGAGACTGGGCTTCTTCAATCCGTTGGCGCGTGGCGCATCCGAAGGTCTGCGTTTTGATGCAGAACGTGCGGACTACTGGATTGGTCAGGGCGCCCAGACGAGCGACCGCGTTCGTCAGTTGCTCAAACGTACGCGCGCGCAAGCCGCGGCGGAGTAACACTTGAGCGCCGAACGCGTCATCGTCGGGCGACTGGCGGGCGTGTACGGCGTCAAAGGTTGGTTGCGCGTGCAGTCGTACACGCAACCGATCGAGAACATTCTGAAGTATGCGCCGTGGCATCTGGACGCCACGATCATTGTGGTGACACAGGGCAAGGTGCATGGCAAAGGACTGATCGTCCATCTTGAGGGTATCGACGACCGCGACGTGGCGGCGAAGATGGTAGGGCGCGACATTGCGGTAGATCGCGACGTGCTGCCCAAGCTGGACGAAGGCGACTACTACTGGTCGGATCTCATTGGCTTAAGCGTGGTAACGCTTGCCGGCGATGATCTGGGCACGGTGACGCGCATGATGGAAACCGGCGCGCACGACATCATGATTATTGATGGCGAGCGCGAGCGACTGGTGCCCTATGCCGCCAACCGGGTAGTGCAGGAGGTTGACCTCGAGGCGAAACGCATCGTGGTGGACTGGGACGCAGGGTTTTAAACCCGACATGAAGATTTCAGTGGTGACACTGTTTCCGGAAGCGGTTAGCGCTGCGGCCGGCATCGGTGTAACCGGAACGGCGTTGAACAAAGGGCTGGCCGAGGTGGCCGTGTTCAACCCGCGAGACGAATGCGAAGACGTGCATCGCACGGTGGATGATCGCCCCTTTGGCGGCGGTCCCGGCATGGTCATGAAAGTGGCCCCGCTGGAAAAAGCCATCGAGCGCGCCAGAGCGGATATGCCCGCGGGCGTCAAAACGGTTTTGCTTAGTCCGCAGGGGCGCCAATTTGATCAGGCGCTGGCGCGTGAGATTGCAGCCGGCGACGGGGTCATCCTGGTTGCGGGGCGCTATGAAGGTGTCGACGAGCGACTGGTTGATCGATGCATCGACGAAGAATGGTCCATCGGTGACTTTGTGCTGAGTGGTGGCGAGTTGGCTGCTCTGGTGATTATCGACGCGGTGGTACGTTTGGTACCCGGCGCGTTGGGCCATCCCGACTCGGCAGTGCAAGATTCGTTTACGGACGGGCTACTGGATCATCCCCAGTACACGCGACCGGAACAGTTTGAGGGTCAAGGGGTACCGCCCGAGTTGGTATCCGGCGACCACGCGTTAATCGCCAGATGGCGATTGAAGCAGGCATTGGGCCGCACGTTTGAGCGACGACCAGCGTTGCTCGACCAGCGGGAATTAAGTGATAACGAGCGTGCGTTGCTCGACGAATACCGGAGTGAGACCGGGCCGGGCGCGCCGCGAAACGACAAATAAGTACGAACAGGAAAGACCATGGCGACGAACATTATTGAACAGCTCGATAAAGAGAACATGAACCGCGAATTGCCGGACTTTCGTCCTGGCGACACGGTGGTCGTGCAGGTCAAAGTGAAAGAAGGCACGCGCGAGCGTTTGCAGGCCTACGAAGGCGTTGTGATTGCGATCCGCAACCGTGGCATCAACTCCGCATTCACCGTGCGTAAAATTTCGCATGGCGAAGGCGTTGAGCGTGTTTTTCAGACCTACAGCCCCGTGGTGGACAGCGTGACCATCAAGCGTCGTGGTGACGTGCGTCGCGCGAAGCTGTACTACCTGCGTGAGCGCACCGGTAAAGCGGCGCGCATCAAAGAGAAGATCTAGGACGACGTGGGCCGATCGGTTATTTCTTCGACGAGATGACCGAACGGGACGCGGGCCCGGAAACCTCACTAAAACGGGCTGGCGACAGCCCGTTTTTTTGTTGTCCAAGCCTTTTATTTGCGGCAAATGGCCGCATCTTTATTCGATACGCCACACATTGATGAGAGATTAGAAGACGCTATGAGTACCGACACGACTGCCAAAACCCATTCGTTTCAGGCCGAGGTGAAACAACTGCTTCACCTGATGATCCATTCGCTGTACTCCAACAAGGAGATCTTTCTGCGTGAGTTGATCTCGAATGCGGCCGACGCGTGCGACAAGCTGCGTTTCGAGGCGATCAAGTCGCCCGAGTTGCTGGCCGACGATCCGGATCTTGCCATCACGATTACGCTCGATAGCGAAGCCGCGGTGGTCAAGATTGAGGACAACGGCATCGGCATGAGCCGCGACGAAGTCGTCAGCAATCTGGGCACCATCGCACGCTCCGGTACGCGCGAGTTTCTTGACAACATGAGCGGCGATGAGAAAAAGGACGCGGCGCTTATTGGTCAGTTTGGTGTAGGTTTCTATAGCGCGTTTATCGTGGCCGAGACGGTCGAAGTCGACACGCGCCGTGCGGGCGCAGACGAAGCGGTATTGTGGCGCTCGCAAGGTGATGGCGAGTACACGCTGGATGCGGGCAGCCGCACGACGCGCGGCACGACCATAACGCTGCACCTGCGTGAGGATGACAAAGACTTCAGCGACAGCGCCCGTATTCGCTACACCGTGCAAAAGTACTCGGATCACATCAGCGTGCCGGTCAAGTTGGTGGGCGAGGGCGAGAACGGCGAAGTAACGATCGACACGGTCAATCAGTCGTCGGCTTTGTGGCGTCGTGCCAAGAGCGAAATCACGCCGGAGCAGTACAACGAATTTTATACCTACGTGTCGCATGACAGTGACGCGCCGCTGGCCCACAGCCACAACCGCGTTGAGGGCAAAACCGAATACTCGTCGTTGCTCTACGTACCGTCGCGCAGAACGTTCGACTTGTGGGATCGCGAAAAAGCGCGCGGTGTAAAGCTGTTCGTAAAACGCGTGTTCATCATGGACGACGCGCAGGCGATGTTGCCCAACTACCTGCGTTTTATTCGCGGTGTTATTGATGCTGACGATTTGCCGCTCAACGTGTCGCGCGAAATATTGCAAAGCGATCGTACGGTCGAGAGCATTCGTGCCGGTTCGACCAAAAAAGTGCTGGCGATGCTGACTAAACTCGCGGGAGACGACGCAGAAAAGTACCAAACGTTTTGGGATGCGTTCGGTATTGTTCTCAAAGAAGGCGTGATGGAAGACCACGTCAACGCACAGGCGCTGGCGAAGCTGCTGCGCTTCGCCTCGACCAAGTCGGACGGCGATACGCAGAACGTGAGTTTTGAGCAATACGTCGAGCGTCAGGAAGACAAGGATGCACCTATTTATTACCTGCTTGCGGATTCACTGACAGCCGGTCGCAAGAGCCCGCATCTGGAAGGCTTGTTGGCCAAGGGTCATGAGGTTCTGATTCTGACTGAGCCTCTGGATGAGTGGCTGGTGTCGCATCTCCCAATGTATGAGGAAAAGCCACTGCGCAGCGCGGCCCATGGCGAAGCCGAGGCGGACAAGGAAGAAGACAAGGACGATGGACTTGATGAGCAATACCGTGACGTGTCTGCACGTATTGCGTCCCTGCTCAAGGATAAGGTCTCAGATGTACGCGTCTCGCGCCGCCTGGTCGACTCGGCGTCGTGTCTGGTCGCGCCTGAGGGCGACATGGGCGATCACGTCAAACGTATGTTGCGCGAGGCCGGCCACGATGTCCCGGCAGATGAAAAAGTGCTGGAGATCAATCCGACGCATCCGATGGTTATTCGTCTTGCGAACCTTGATGACAAGGCCCAGTTCAAGGACTGGAGTCTTTTGATGTACGAACAGGCAATTTTGGCCGCGGGCGGCCAATTGGACGACCCTACGGCGTTTTTGAAGCGAGTCAACGAAGCGATTCTGGCGGCACCGGACGGCGCCTGAAACGCACATAACGCAGGGAACTAATTGACCTTTTTCCCTCTCCAAGGGAGCGGGGCCAGAGCAAAACGCATGATCAGGGATTTCTACGGACCTCGCGTCCGACAATTGGTATGGCGGATCAGCGCTATCGTGTCATTAGGCGTGTTGCTGGGTGGCTGCGGGGCGTTGGTGTCCCGCGTGTCCGACAGTGCGGCGCAATCCCTGTCGCAGGCGATTCTCAATCAAGACGACCCGGCGACGGTGCGCGATGCGGCCCCGGCCTATCTGGTGCTGCTCGATGCGCTGGTGCGTAACAATCCGGACAACCCTGGTTCGTTGTCCGCGGCCTCGACGCTCTACGCCGCATACGGTGTGGCGTTCGTTGATGATCCGGACCGCGCCAAAAGGCTTACGCGTCGCTCGCGCCAGTATGGCGAGCGTGCCGTATGTGCCTACGACAAAAAACATTGCGCTCTGGCAGCGCAAGGCTTCGACGCGTTTAACGAGCATATGAGTCAGCTCGACGAAGACGACGTGCCGGTTTTCTACGCCTACGCGGTCAGTTGGCTCGCGTACATGCGCGCGCATTCGGATGACTGGTCGGTCCTCGCGGATCTACCCAAGGTTGAGTCCGTGCTTAATGCGCTGTCCGCGTTGGACACCGACTACGAACGCGGCAACATAAATTTGTATCTGGGCGTGCTCAATACACTGCGGCCGCCTGCGCTTGGTGGTAAGCCTGAAGCGGGTCGGGCCTATTTTGAGCGCGCCATCGAATTGAGCGAAGGCCGCGATCTGAGTGCCAAAGTGGAGTTTGCGCGCAGCTATGCGCGCTTGCTGTACGAACGTGAGCTGCACGACCAGCTGCTTAACGAAGTGTTGGCGGCCTCTCCGGAGGCAGAAGGTTTAACGCTGTTCAACGTCATTGCCCAAGAGCAGGCGCGTGCGCTGCTGGCTTCTGCCGACGACTACTTTTAATCAAGGAATGCGAACAGTCATGAGCATACGATCAAAATTTATCGCACTGGCAATGGTCGCGTTGGGCCTCGTGCCCATTGCACAGGCCCAGGTGCTGAAAGTCGCGACGGTAGCCCCTGAAGGTTCATCATGGATGAATCAGATGCGCGCTGGCGCCAAAGAAATTTCCGAGCTGACCGACAAACGCGTCAAATTGAAGTTTTATGCGGGCGGCGTAATGGGCAATGATAAAAAGGTCATGCGCAAAATGCGTATTGGTCAGCTTCACGGCGGCGCATTTACGGCCAGCGGCCTGGCCGAGCGCTATCCCGATATTCAGTTATACGGCTTGCCACTTTTGTTTCGCACTCAGGACGAAGTCAATCATGTGCGTGCGGCCATGGATGAAGAGATCATGAACGGCATGCGCGATGTCGGGCTTGTATGTCTGGGCATCGCTGGCGGTGGCTTTGCCAACATCATGTCGCAGGATCCCGTGCGCACATCGAACGATCTGAAAGGCCAGAAAGTCTGGGTGCCCGAGGGCGACCTGATCAGTTACGCGACGATGGAGTCGCTGGGTCTTTCGCCGGTGACCTTGCCGATTACGGACGTGCTTACCGGTATGCAAACCGGTTTGATCGACATCATTGGTTCGTCACCGGTAGGCGCGCTGGTTCTGCAGTGGCACACGAAAGTGCGTTACGTCACACCGGTGCCTTTGGCGTATCTCTACGGCACGCTGGTCATCGAAGAAAAGATGTTCAATAAGATTGCGCCGGCCGATCAACAAATCGTGCGCGACGTGATGGCCAAGGTGTATACCCAGTTTGAAATCGACAATGTTGCCGATGACGAAAAGGCGCTCAAGGCAATGCTGAGCGGTGACATCGAACTGGTTGAGCCCGAAGACGGGCTCGTACCTCAGTGGCGCAGTCAGTCTGCCACCGTGCGCAATACGTTGGCGCAGGACGGCGTGTACAGCGCTGACCGTCTCGCGACCATCGATGCCATGCTTGCCAGCTACCGCGCTGGTAACACCGCCGCGCCGTGACCACACCGCGCTGGTGGCAGCGCCTGGACAAAATAGGTGCCGGTGCAGAGAACGCTCTGCTGCTGATCAGTCTGGGTGCCATGATCCTGTTGGCGGTTGCGCAAATTGTTGCGCGTAATGCGAGCATTGGGGGTATGGCGTTCAGCGATGAGTTGCTGAGATTGCTGGTGCTGTGGATTGCGATGATCGGCGCTGTAGCGGCCAGCCGCGATGATCATCATATTCGTATCGACATTCTGTCGCGGTTTCTGCCGCGGCGTTTGCGCTTGTCGGTGCGTGTCCTCGTCGATCTGTTCACCTGTGCGGTGTGCGGCATCGTCGCCTGGTACGGCTATGAGTTCGTTGGCAGGACGGGTGTGTTCGAAGATCTGGCGTTTGGCAAGCTGCGGTTGTGGTGGTTCCAGGCCATCTTGCCCATTGGCTTTGGTCTGATCAGCTACCGCTACGCATTGTGGGCACTGCGCCATGGTTTCGACGCCGTGCGCAGTACACCCGGGAATGACGATGGGGCTTAACGTTGTCTTTGCCCTGTTTGCGCTGTTTGGTGCGCCCCTGTTCGTCATCATCGCGGCCAGCGCCTTGTGGGGTTTTTTCCGTGAGGATGTTGACCTCAGCGTTTTGCCGATTGAAATTTTTGCTATTGCAGAGACACCGATCCTGCTGGCTATTCCGCTATTCACATTCGCCGGCTATCTGCTAAGTGAGTCCAAAGCCCCCGGCCGCCTGGTGCGCTTTACGCAGGCTGTATTTGG
>CAYGSQ010000097.1:0-1398 GCA_964352435.1 uncultured Gammaproteobacteria bacterium
TCCCTACACCCGCGAATTTGCCCAGTACATCACGCTGCGCGCCATGATTGCCGCTGCGGCAAACGACGATAGCTTCGACGATGCACGTCGCATGGCCATACTGCAGCGCATTTGCACGCTCGACATAACGAGCGAAGAAAAAACTTTCCTGATGCAGGAAATCCAGCGTCCGTTGTCCATTGCACAGCTTGCGAGCTATGGCGGCACAACCCACGCTGCAACCGGTATTTACGCTGCATCCCTGTTTGTCGCCGATGTATCCAGTCCATCCGCGATGCTCTATTTGACGGCGTTGGCAGACGCCTTGTCATTGGCCCCGGCCCTGGTTGCTCAGATTCACCGCTGTGTGGACCGAGCGACCGATACGACGCCGGGGTCGCGACCTACCCATGGTCGCGAACGTTCGGCAACGCTCTAAAAAGCCGCTATCCGAGTTTGCCCCGCTCGTCGGGGCATTTTTTTCCGACACTGATTGGAGGATACCGTGGTGCGCTTCAAAAGCCTCAAACACAGTTTTAAACGCTCGCAGGTTCTGGTCTACATTGCTTGCTGCGTCTTTCTCGCCCATTTTGCCGTTATCGCCAAAGCGGATATCGACAAATCCGGTGCCTATCTGACGGCTCTGGCCGGCTACAATTCCCTGGGCGATCAGGATATCGAAGCTACTATCGGTGGCGTACGTGGCAGCGGCACTGCGTCGTTTTCAGGGTCCTATCTGGCGGGCTTTGCGGTGGGCTATCGTTTTGCCAACAACTGGGCAATCGAGGAAGAGGTGGTCTTCCGCCGCACTACCCTGAATTCAGCCAACCTGCCACCCCTGGGTAATTTTAGCGACGGCAACTTCGAGAACACGCAGCTCACCGCCAAGGCCCTTTACCATATTCCGTTAAAAGCCAATGACGATATCGAGGCCTATCTGGGATTGGGGATTGCCTGGCTGGCTGAGCTCGATTTTGACCTTGAGACGCCGACGCAGGAACGTCCGTTCGAACAGGATCGCTTTGGCCTTGAGCTGCACGCGGGCGTGCGCTACTACGGTTGGAAGCATGCCTTCGCCGGTGCCGGTATACGCTATCTGACGGTTCGCGACACCAATCTGCCGTCCCCATCCGATGCGCGTGACGTGGTGCGTGCGGGCTATGACCCGCTCAGTCTTGCCCTGGAATTCGGCTGGCGCTTTTAGGTCGTGTCGTCCGCGACGGCCTGTACCAGTACGTAAGGCGCGATGGTAACCGCCCAAACATCCACATTTTTTTCGAACCAATCCCGGGCCTGGTCGTCCGGGATAGCCTGTAACTGACCGGCCTCAGTCCAAACGCGGACTTTGGCCGCGTCATCCTCGGCGATCGCGGCCGCGACCCCCGGCAAATCCAGCCCCTGTGCTACGCCAAGTACCCG